>NZ_RZPH01000880.1:0-2578 GCF_004022825.1 Mesorhizobium sp. M7A.F.Ca.CA.004.04.2.1 | reverse complement strand
GGATAACCGCATTCGCCGCAATCGCAATCCCCCTGTCGCCGCACAGAATCCGCTATTTGGCGTCGATGAAGTCCAGCACAGCCTGGTTATATTCATCCGGCGCTTGCAGCATGGCGAAATGACTGGCGTTGGGCAGGATAATCAGCTTCGCGCCCGGGATGGCGGAGGCGATATATTCGGTGTGTTCGCGCTTGATCGCTTCATCATGGTCGCCGGCAACGATCGCCGTCGGCGTGGTTATCTCAGCGAGCTGCTCCTTGGTCCACGCCGGCTCGGTCTCCCACATATGGCTTATCTGCGCCACGAAGGCGTCATACTGGTCCGGTGTTTTCGACATCTTCTTGTAGTCGCGGCCGGAGCGGTCGATGTAGGCGGCAAAGGTCTTGTTGGTCATCACGCCCGGATCGACGCCGTCGGTGGTTACGTTGGCGGCTTGCGCAAAGAGCCTTGTCAGCCGCTCCGGATGATGCAGTGCGATGTCGATACCGATAATTCCGCCATCGCTCCAGCCGACGAGCGCGGTCTTGTCGATCTTCAGGTAATCGAGCAGTGCCAGATAGTCCGACGCCATCAAGTCATAGCCATAGGGCTGCTCGGTGCGGGTGGAGCGGCCGTGACCACGGCTGTCGGCGACGATCACCTTGTGGGTTTTGGAAAACGTGGCCACCTGGCTGGCCCAGATGTCGGCGTGGCCGAGGCCGCCATGGATGAGCAGCACGGGGTCACCCGCTCCGAAAACGGCGTAGTACATCTGGATGCCGTTCACCGGCGCATATCCGCTCTGATCGGGCTTGGGCATGGCCGCAGGCTCCGGCAAGGTCTGCCAACGTTCCTCGGCGGCGGCAAAAGTGGTC
The DNA here is from genome assembly GCF_004022825.1 of Mesorhizobium sp. M7A.F.Ca.CA.004.04.2.1. Classification (NCBI taxonomy): domain Bacteria; kingdom Pseudomonadati; phylum Pseudomonadota; class Alphaproteobacteria; order Hyphomicrobiales; family Phyllobacteriaceae; genus Mesorhizobium; species Mesorhizobium sp. M7A.F.Ca.CA.004.04.2.1. Next base: position 1,724 of record NZ_RZPH01000880.1, on the reverse strand, counting down.
GACGCTGCGAACAAGATGACGACGGCGAACGCTTTCCAAAAACGGGTCATGTTTCCCCCTTACGGCTCGGTCCGTAGCCAGCATCGCGCTTTGGCCAGATTAGTCAACAAGCTCAGTCTGCCGCGGTGTGTTGGCCCGACGGCTCTGGCGGCGCCCGCCGACATTTGCGAGACTGGCGACAACCGAAGGAATCGCGAATGACGAAAGCAACGCTCGCAAAACCCAGACCGTGGACCGAGATGGCGACACATCTGGTCGATGTCGCCATGGGGCGCAAACCCGCTGACCTGGTCGTGCGCAACGGCCGCTGGGTGAACGTCCATTCGGGCGAGATCATCGCCGGCACCGACATCGCCATTGCCGGCGGGCGCTTCGCTTATTGCGGGCCCAATGCCAGCCGTGCCATCGGCCAGGGCACCAAGGTGGTCGACGCCGGCGGGCGCTACCTGGTGCCCGGTCTCTGCGACGCGCACATGCATGTCGAAAGCGGCATGGTGACGGTGACCGAGTTCTGCCGGGCCGTCATTCCGCACGGCACCACCTCGATGTTCATCGACCCGCACGAGATCGCCAATGTGCTTGGCCTGCCCGGCGTGCGGCTGATGCATGACGAAGCGGTCGCCATGCCCATCAACGTGCATGTGCAGATGCCGTCCTGCGTGCCTTCGGCGCCGGGGCTGGAACATGCCGGCGCCGAGCTGACGGTCGCCGATGTCGAGGAGGCGATGACCTGGGAGAACATTATCGGCCTGGGCGAAGTGATGAATTTTCCCGGTGTCGCCGCCAATGATCCTGTCATGTCGGGCGAGATCGCGGCGACGGTTCATGCAGGCAAGACGGTCGGCGGCCACTATGCCTCGCGCGATCTCGGCCTGCCGTTCCATGGCTATGTCGCCGGCGGCCCCGAGGACGATCATGAGGGCACGCGCGCCGAGGATGCCATCGCCCGTGTGCGCCAGGGCATGAAGGCGATGCTGCGGCTCGGCTCGGCCTGGTACGACGTCGCCTCGCAGATCAAGGCGGTGACGGAGAGCGGTATCGACCCGCGCAATTTCATCCTGTGCACCGACGACAGCCACTCCGGCACGCTGGTCCAGGAAGGCCATATGGACCGCGTGGTGCGCCACGCCATCCAACAGGGGTTGAAGCCGGTGACGGCGATCCAGATGGCGACGCTCAACACCGCCCAGCATTTCAGACTGGAGCGCGAGATCGGCTCGATCGCGCCGGGCCGGCTGGCCGACCTGCTGATCGTTTCGGATCTCGCCGCAATGACCATCGACGAGGTCTATGCACGCGGCGTCAGGGTGGCCAAGGGCGGCAAGCTCGAAATCGATATTCCGGCCTATGATTACCCGAAGACGGCGAAGAACACCGTCAAGCTCGGCAAGAAGCTGAAGGGCGACGACTTCGACATCACGGCGCCCAAGGGCGCCAACGAGGTGCGGGTGCGTGTCATCGGCGTTATCGAGAACCAGGCGCCGACGCGCGCGCTTGAGGCCGATCTGCCGGTCGAGGACGGGCTGGTCGCCATGGACCGCCGCAACGACATCTGCCAGATCGCGCTGGTCGAGCGCCACCGGGGCACGGGCGGCGTCACCAACGCCTTCGTTTCCGGCTTCGGCTATGTGGGCGACTGCGCCATGGCGTCCAGCGTGGCGCATGACGCCCACCACATCATCTGCGTCGGCACCAACAAGCAGGACATGGCGCTGGCCGTAAAC
>NZ_RZPH01000879.1:0-2578 GCF_004022825.1 Mesorhizobium sp. M7A.F.Ca.CA.004.04.2.1 | reverse complement strand
GGCTACCTTGGAGCAAGCTCAGTGGCGGCTGTCGAAACGGGTGCTGGCAGCCCCTTCGCCGGGCCGCGTCAACGATGTCATCCGCAATCCGGGCGATACATCAGGTCCGACCGCGCCTGTGATCTCGATCCTGCCCGACGGCGCGGTCAAGCTCAGCGTCTACGTCCCGGAGAGCGCCTTCTCCTCGGTCAAGGTCGGCACCTTGCTCGGCGTCCATTGCGACGGCTGCGGCCCGGATGTGAAGGCGCGCGTCAGCTACGTGTCGCCCGATCCTGAGTTCACGCCACCGGTGATCTATTCGCTCGAGAACCGGCAGAAGCTGGTCTACCTGGTCGAGGCGCGGCCGGAGGGCGATGCCGGCCCGCTGCAGCCGGGCCAGATCGTCGATGTTGATCTCGCGGACAGTGCAAGATGAACGCCATCGATGTCCACGGCCTGGTCAAGGGCTTTGGCGACAAGACCGTCGTCGACCATGTGACGATGTCGGTCGCCGAGGGCGAGATCGTCGGCTTTCTCGGCCCCAACGGTTCGGGCAAGACCACCACCATCCGCATCATGTGCGGCCTGCTGACGCCGGACGAAGGCGAAGGCACGGTGCTCGGCTTCAACATCCGCACCGACAGCCTGCGCATCAAGCGTGAAGTCGGCTACATGACGCAGAAATTCTCGTTCTACGAGGATCTGACGATCGGCGAGAATCTCGAATTCGTGGCGCGGCTCTATCGGCTGAAGCCGGTCGAAGAGCATGTCGCGAGCACGTTGGAGGACCTCGGCCTGACGTCGCGCCGCAACCAGCTGGCCGGCACCTTGTCGGGCGGCTGGAAGCAGCGGCTGGCGTTGGCCGCCTGCATCATGCACAAGCCGAAATTGCTGCTGCTTGACGAGCCTACGGCCGGTGTCGACCCGAAAGCGCGGCGCGAGTTCTGGGACGAGATCCATCGCCTGGCCAGCGGCGGGCTGACCGTGCTGGTCTCCACCCACTACATGGACGAAGCCGAGCGCTGCCACCGCATCAGCTATATCTCCTACGGCAAGATGCTGGCCACCGGCACTGTCGCCGAGGTGGTGAGAAATGCCGGGCTGACCACGTTTGTGCTGCAGGGTCCGCGGCTCGATCAGGTCGCCGAAGCGCTTCAGGGCCGCTCCGGCGTCGACCAGGTGGCGCCTTTCGGCGCGACGCTGCATGTCGTCGGCTCCGACAAAAAGAAGCTCGAAGCCGCACTCGCCGACGTCGAGAAAGAGCACAAGGGCGTGAAAGTTTCGCCCGGCGAAACCAGCCTCGAGGACGTCTTCATCCAGTTCATGTCCGGCTCGAAGGACAACATGGCATGAACAGCGTCTTTTCCTTCGCCCGGCTTGGCGCGCTGCTGATCAAGGAATTCATCCAGATGCGGCGCGACCGCATCACCTTCGCCATGATGCTCGGCGTGCCGCTGATACAGTTGGTGCTTTTCGGCTACGCCATCAACAACGACCCGAAAAGCCTGCCGGCAGCACTCGTGGCGACGAGCAACGATCCCTACACGCGTGCCATTGTCGCGGCGCTGCAGACCACCGGCTACTATCGTTTCGACCATGTCGCGCAAAGTGCCGCCGAGGCCGAGTTCCTGATATCGCGCGGCGACGTCGCCTTCGTCGTCACCATCCCCGCCGATTTCGCCAGGAGGGTGGAGAGCGGCAGCAACCCGCAGATACTCATCGAGGCGGACGCCACCGACCCGGCGGTGGCCAGCGGCGCCATTTCGACGCTCGGCACAGTCGCCAGCCAGGCGCTGCTGAGGGCGCAAGGCACGCAGGAAGCCGCCGCCGAGGCCGCCAAGGGTCGGCTCGATGTCGTCGTACACCGGCGCTACAATCCCGAAGGCATCTCGCAATACAACATCGTGCCCGGCCTGCTCGGCGTCATCCTGCAGATGACCATGGTGATGATGACCTCGATCGCGCTGACGCGCGAGACCGAGCGCGGCACGATGGAAAACCTGCTGGCGATGCCGTCCAGCCCGCTCGAGATCATGATGGGCAAGGTGCTGCCCTACCTGGCGGTCGGCGGCGTGCAGGTGGTGGTGGTGCTGGCGGCGGCGAAGCTGCTGTTCGCCATCCCCTTCACCGGATCGATGTCGCTGCTCCTGACCGCCGTGCTGATCTTCGTGCTGGCGCTGGTGCTGCTCGGCTATACGATTTCCACCATCGCCCGCACGCAGATGCAGGCCCTGCAACTGACCTTCTTCTTCTTCCTGCCGTCGATCATGCTGTCGGGTTTTATGTTCCCTTATCGCGGCATGCCGGACTGGGCGCAAATCCTCGGCGAGATCTTCCCGCTGACGCATTTCCTGCGCATCACCCGCGCGGTGATGCTGAAGGGCGCGGAACTGCCGGCGGTGTCAACGGAGATCGGCTGGCTGGTGGTGTTCGTGGCCTTGTTTGCCGGCGTGGCACTGGTGCGGTTCAGGCGGACGCTGGATTAGATGCCGCACGACCTCCAGTCTTGGCACCAGCCTTTGCGGAAGGGAGAAATGCTTTCGCCAATCTCCATGGTTTGTAACTGCCACTAACCGTTGAGCGATTTCGGGCCGCTGAC
>NZ_RZPH01000878.1:0-2581 GCF_004022825.1 Mesorhizobium sp. M7A.F.Ca.CA.004.04.2.1 | reverse complement strand
GGTTCACCATCACCGATGACCTGCCGCAGCATCAAGAGCACGTGATTGCCGGCTCTGACCAGCAATAGGCTGGAACCACAGCGGGCCAATTCCGTTTATTCGACGCCCGTTTGCCGGGAATTGACCTTGGCCTCATCTCGTCGGCGGTAGCGGATACCTGACGTCTATAGAACGATGTCGGGAATGCATCTTCTTGCGCCGACCAAGGAATCAGCCCAGCATCCAAACGCTGGGAGAGAAAAAGCATTTATGGCCGGACGCGGCATATCTGCGACCCGACGATCCGGCCACTGGGAAGATACGTTCCGGGAACGGGCAAGCGAAACGCTTGAGCTCGTTTGAAAGGAACGCGTCATGTCTGCTGCCACACTCAGATCGGCCAATGCCGTTCAACCGGCTGGCCGACTTTTGTTTTCCCTGTTCGCGATCGGCGCGATGGCAATGCTGACGGCACCCGCCTTCGCGCATGACGCCACACCCACGGCGGCAAAGCCACAGGGCTGGAGTTATCCGTTCGCATGCTGCGCCAACTATGATTGTCGCACGACCCATACAGGCGAAGTGCTGGAGAAACCCGAGGGCTATGTCATCGCCGGAACGGGTGAGATCGTTCCAATGACCGACAAGCGTGTCAAGGACAGCCCGGACGGCGAGTTCCATTGGTGTGCGCACCAGGCGGGCCTCGACGCCGGCAAGACAATCTGCCTGTTCGTGCCGCCGCGCTCCTATTGACGACAGGACGGCGGTCGGACGTCCGCGGTCGCGTGTGACCGGGACCGCAGGCCGGGTTTGCGCAGTTCGGGTGATGCCTGCTGACAGACAGTTGTCAGGAGCACCTCTTTATGCTGCCTTTGCCGCACGGGGTGGCGGGCGACAGGAGGAGTTCGTTGATGACCATCAAGGCAAGCTGTCATTGCAAGGCGACGACATTCGAGGTTTCGCAGGCACCGCAGACGGTGACGCAATGCACCTGTTCTTTCTGCTCGAAGCGCGGCTCGCTCTGGGCCTACTACGTGCCTTCGCAATTCAAGCTCACCAGCCCGATGGAGAACGTCTCTTTCTACCGCTGGGGATCGAAAACCGTAAAGCACGGTTTTTGCGCCACCTGCGGCTGCGGCACCTTTACCGAAACGCCGGACTGGTCGACCGGCGAGCCGGATTTCGACAATCCCAAGATCAGCGTCAACTCGCGACTGTTCGACGATTTCGATCTCGACAAGGTCGAAGTGGTGGTCATAGACGGCAAGAACCTCTGGTAGCCTGATCCGAACGATTGCGGCCCGGCGATGCGGCGCTATCACTGTGTATCGGTCCCTCGGGAAAAGCCGTGAGCGGCGCTTTTGCCGTTCCGCTTTTCGCCGCAATTCGTGGTACAAGTCGCGGGAAGGGCTGATTTGGCGCCACCGCAAGGCGTGACTTGGAGAGGGACCATCCTATGAAAAAGACTGTGCTCGTCGTCGTGGCGACGGCTGTGCTCGTGAGCGCCTGCACCACCACCGATCCGTATACGGGCGACCAGAAGATTTCCAACACGGCGGCCGGCGCCGGCCTTGGTGCCCTGGCGGGTGCAAGCCTTGGCCTGCTTGCCGGCGGCAACGACCGCCGCAACGCACTGATCGGCGCCGGCATCGGCGCGCTGGCCGGCGGCGCCATCGGCGCCACCATGGACCAGAACGAGGCCGAACTGCGCCGGCAGCTCGAGGGCACCGGTGTCAGCGTCACCCGCAGCGGCGACCAGATCATCCTCAATATGCCGTCCGACATCACCTTCAACTCGGACCAGGATGCGGTGAAGCCCGGCTTCTACCAAGTCCTGAACTCTGTCGCGCTGGTGCTGAAGAAGTTCAAGCAGACCACGGTCGACGTGTTCGGCCACACCGATTCGACCGGTGGCGACCAGCACAATTTCGATCTGTCGCAGCGTCGTGCTTTGGCGGTGGCGAACTATCTGTCCGGTCAGGGCGTGGATCAGCGACGCTTCGCAGTCACAGGCTTCGGCAAGACGCGCCCCGTCGCATCCAATGCCACGGCCGAAGGTCGCGCCCAGAACCGCCGCGTCGAGATCCAGCTTTCGCCGCTCACCTGATTTGTACGGCAAACCAATGCGAAACGGCTCCCATGGGGGGCCGTTTTTGTTTGAGCGGATATTGGTGTTATTCAATTAGTTATTCCTAAAATACATCTTTCCCGCAGCTATGGAAAGGAATAGCATCATCGCTGTTCCTGAGGGGATGAGGCGGTGTCACTGGCCGCGCAATCAGCATTTTTCCGCCTCGGTCTTGCACGGCCAGATCAGAAATCTGGGAGGAATGCATGACAAGAACAGCCAGCCTTGGGCGCTGCGGCGTCCTCGTTTTGACAGGTTTGGTAGGCGCGTGGCTGAACGTTGCTTCGGCTCGCGCCGAGGACGCCAACAAGGCCGACATCGAAGCCTTGAAGAAGTCGCTCGCCAAATATGAGGATTACACCGCTGCCGTCCGCGACCTCTATCTGTCGACCGTCGGCTGCGTCCACTACAGCGGAGAAAAGATACCGGGCGCGATGGACTACCCGAAGGGCGCCATGGGCATCCACTTCGTCA
>NZ_RZPH01000877.1:0-2586 GCF_004022825.1 Mesorhizobium sp. M7A.F.Ca.CA.004.04.2.1 | reverse complement strand
ACCACGGACCGCCGCTCGGCAAGCATGGCGACGTAGGACGCCAGAAGTGCCGTCAGCTGCACGGCAACTGCCATGAACAGCCCGTTGATGCCTTGCGCGGCACCTCCGATGACGATCAGCGACAACATGCCGGACGCGCTGATGAAGGCGATGCGGGCGACGCTGTCGGCGCCGGGACTGGTCGCGTCGTTGACCAGGGCTTCGACAAAGGCCCAGAAAAACAGAACCGCGACGACAAGCAATGCGGTGGCGAGCGGCGCCACGACAACGAAATTGTCGAGGTCGACGAAGCGGGTACCCTCGATTGTGGTGCCCAGCACGCCGAGTGCCGCCGCCACACCCCGGTTTCCGTCGATGCAGATGAGCGCAAGCAGGGCGAAAACAATCGCCCAGTGCAAGGCCAGAAAAGAGGTCAGTACCTGTCGCATCGGTGTTCCTGCTTCGCAAAGCAAGAGACGGCCAATCTGAACCATTCCCTGCTCGCGCCGGGACAGTGGGCCTTGCCGTCCGCCATCGCAACGGAAACCATTTGTTAAGGTTAACGGTGATCAGCCATACGCGTGAGGATGCCCGCCAACGCGTCAAAACTGTGGATGGCGCCGGTTTTTGCGATGCTCGCCGCTCAGTTCACCGGCGGATAGAGCGTGTCGATGATCATGCGTGCATCGTGGCGCGAATCGATCATGCCATAGGTGTTGCGCCATTGGCCGGCCAAACGCGTCTCGACGAAAGCGTCGGCGATCCGCCCTGCCCCCAGGCGGCGCAATTCCGCCGCCGCAGCCGACAGTGCCAACTGCTCGGTCAGCAGCCGGGCCGAACCTTCGTCGGTTGAGGCAACCTGCATCGCCGCCTTCAGAACGCCGATCGTGCCGCGTCCGCCGGCGCCGAGATCACGGTCGATGCCGGCCAGCACATCCTCGAACAGGCCGGGCGCACGGCCGAGCACGCGCAGCACATCAAGCGCCATGACATTGCCCGAGCCTTCCCAGATCGCATTGACCGGGGCCTCGCGATAGTAGCGGGCGAGTGGCGCCTCCTCGACGTAGCCGTTGCCGCCTAGGCACTCCATCGCCTCATAGAGCAGCGGGGGCGCGATCTTGCAGACCCAGTATTTGACGACCGGCGTCATGGCCCGGGCAAACGCCGCCTCGCCGCGATCGCTGGCCGCCTCGTCGAAGGAGCGCGCTAACCGGAACGACAGCGCGGTGGCGGCGGCGACGTCGAGCGCCATGTCGGCCAGAACGCGCTGCATCAACGGCTGCTCGATCAGGGTCGAACCGAACACCTGGCGATGGCGGGCGTGGTGAACGGCCTCGGCGAGGCCCGCGCGCATGATCGCCGACGAGGCGATGGCACAATCGAGCCGGGTCAGGGTGACCATGTCCATGATCGTCTTCACACCGGCACCGGGTTCGCCGACCATCTCGCCGATGGCATTGACGAATTCGACTTCGGAGGAGGCGTTGGAACGGTTGCCGAGCTTGTCCTTCAGTCGCTGAAAGCGGAAGCCGTTGCCCGAACCATCACCGAGAACGCGCGGCACGAGGAAGCACGACAGCCCCTCCGGCGCCTGCGCCAGCACCAGGAACGCATCCGACATCGGCGCCGACATGAACCATTTGTGCCCCGTCAGACGATAAAAACCGCTGCCGGCGCGTTCCGCCCTCGTCACATTGGCGCGCACATCGGTGCCGCCCTGCTTCTCGGTCATGCCCATGCCGAGCGTCAGCCCGGTCTTCTCGACCGGCGGTTTCTGGCTCTGGTCGTATTTGCGCGTCGTCACGCGCGGCGCCCATTCGCGAAACAGTTTTGGGCTGGCCATCAAGGCCGCCAGCGAAGCGTTGGTCATGGTGATGGGGCACAGATGCCCGGTCTCGAGCTCCGCCGTCAGATAAAACCGGGCGGCACGGACTTGATGGCGGCGGCCGATCTCGGTGTCGCCGTTCTCCCACACCGAGGAATGCAGCCCGTTGGCCACAGCGCGGCGCATCAAGGCGTGATAGGCGGGATGGAACTCGACCACGTCGATGCGCCGTCCCTGGCGATCATGCGTCCTGAGCTTCGGCGTCTCGACATTGGCGAGGCGCGCCAGTTCCTGCGCCTCCTGCGTCAGCACGAAGCGGCCGAGACCGTCGAGATCTTTGCGCACCGGATCGGAAAAACGCTCCGCGAGCTGGATCAGCAACGGATCGCCCCGCCAGGCGTTGCCGCCCGTCAGCGGCGGCGGCTGGTTCGTCACGTCGTCGGTCACGCCCAATCCTTCTATCGTCAGAAAGCCACGAATCCGAGGCTGTCGGCTAGATATAGCCAAGCCATGCAGCGCGCGCGATGAAAATACCGGCCGATACAATCGGCCATCTATACGAAAAAATTGAGGAGAACGGCTGCAATGCAAAGCTGGCGCTTGCAGCCGCAAAGTCTCCACCCTATAGCAGCGCCTTGAGATGACCGACGCTTTGTCCCCCTATCCTCATCGCCATCTTCTGGGCATCCGCGACCTTTCCCCCGCCGATATCGAGCTGTTGCTCGACAGGGCGGACCGAGCGGTCGCGATCTCGCGGCAGTCCGAGAAGAAAACCTCGACGC
>NZ_RZPH01000876.1:0-2594 GCF_004022825.1 Mesorhizobium sp. M7A.F.Ca.CA.004.04.2.1 | reverse complement strand
TTTCTGACGCGTCTTCGAACCGCGCTCGCGCATGACCAGCGATTCCTGCGCGAGTTGCTTGAGGGTGAGCGACTTTTTCGCGGCCAGCGGGTGGTCGATGGATGCAAACGCGATGATCGGCGTCGAGTTGAGTTTCAGCACCTCGAAATCGCGCCCTGTCGGCACCTCGCCCAGCACGCCGATGTCGGCATCGTAGCTGTAGAGGCTGCTGATCACCGTCTCGGTGTTGCCGGCGCGCACCGAAACCTGCACGCCGGGGTAGCGGGCCCGGAAGCTGCCGAGAATGTGAAGCAGATGATGTGCGGCATCGGCGACGATGCGTAGCGTGCCGGAACGCAGCGCGCGCGACTCCGTCAGCAACTCCAGCGCCTGTTGCTCGGTATCGAACATGCGGTGGGTTATCTCGAGCAGCTTTTGGCCCGAATGGGTCAGCGTGACCTGCTTCTTGTTGCGGTTGAACAACAGCACATCATACTCTTCCTCGAGCTTGCGCACCTGGTCCGAGATCGCCGGCTGGGTCAGGAAGAGCGCTTCGGCAGCGCGTGAAAAGCCACCGGAGATGGCCACCTGGTGAAAGGCCCGCAATTGGACGTAGCGCATCTTACGTGCCTCCGACATTTCTGAAATCGCCAACATCCTATCATAAGTACAGCTTGGGAAAAGATAGAAATGAACGATTTGACTTATGTTTAGGCAGCCATCAGCCTGAGTGTGGGTCGACGTCTCTGCCGGCCGTTGGCCGGGAGGTCGCTATGCAATTTTCCATCATCCTGCTGCACCTGGCGGGTGCCGTCATGCTGCTGCTCTGGGCCGTGCACATGGTGCGCACGGGCGTCGAGCGCGCCTGCGGCCCTGCCTTGCGCGATGCGCTGAGACAGGCGCGGGGTGCGCGGATCAGGTCGGCGGGCGTCGGCACCGTGCTTGCCGTGCTGCTGCAAAGCTCGACCGCAGTCGCCATCCTGGCGGCCGGGTTTGCCGTCAGCGGCATGGTTTCGGTGTCGGCGGGGCTGGCGATCCTGCTGGGCGCCGACCTCGGTTCCGCTCTGGTCGTCCAGGTGCTGTCGTTCGATCTGAGCTGGCTGGTGCCGGCGCTGATCCTGGTCGGCGGCGCCATGGCCCTGAAGTTCGAGGCGCGCGGCATCAAGCAGGGCGGACGCATCCTGATGGGCGTCGCCTTCGTTCTGTTGTCGCTGCATATGATCGGCGAGGCGACCGCACCCATGCGGCAGAGCACCTTGCTGCCACTGGTGATCTCCTACCTGCGCGCGGACTATTTCACCGCCTTCGCCGCTGCTGCCCTGTTCACATGGCTGATCCACTCCAGCGTAGCGGCGATCCTGCTGTTCGTCACGCTTGCCGCGCAAGGCGTCTTGCCGGTCGAGGTCGGCCTGTTCTTCATCCTCGGCGCCAATTGCGGTGGTGCGCTGATTGCGGTGTGGCTGACACGCGGCGATGCCGTCGAGGCGCGCCGTGTCCCGCTTGGCAATCTGATCTTTCGCGGCACGACGGCGCTCGCCGCCTTGTTTGCGCTTCAGGCCGTGACCTTCCCGGCGCATCTGTTCGGCGTAACCGAAGGCCGCCAACTGGTCAACCTGCACCTTGCCTTCAATCTGGTACTCGTCATCGGCTGCTTGCCGTTCACCGGCACGATGGAAAAGCTCGCCACCTTGCTGATCCCCGACAGGCCAGCGGCAAAGGCAGGGGAGGCTGGGGACCTGATGTCACGCCGCACCAGCGCGCTCGACCGCACCGTCATGCGCACACCCGGTCTCGCTCTGGCCAGTGCGACCCGCGAGTTGCTGCGCGTGGGCGAAGTCGTCGAGGTGATGCTGCGCCCGGTGATGGATTTCTTCGACGCCGGCACCGCCGACCAGATACGCCAAGCCCAAAAACTCGATGAGGAGGTCAACCGCGCCCACACCGAGATCAAGCTCTACATTGCCGAAGTCAATCGCGGCAGCATGAGCGCGGCCGAGGCGCAGCGCGGCATCGAGCTCACCGACTTCGCCATCAATCTCGAACGCGCCGGCGATATCGTCGCCAAGAACCTGCTCGTGCTCACCCAGGAGCTGCGTGACAAGAACCTGCGCTTTTCACGCGACGGCTGGAGCGAACTGGCCGGGCTTCACAACCGTGTCATGGCCAACATGCAGCTTGCGCTCAATGTGCTGGTGTCGAGCGATCTCGAGTCGGCGCGGCAACTCGTCGTCGAGAAGGAGCATATGCGCAGACTGGAACGCACGAGCCACGACCGTCACCTCAAGCGCCTGCAATCGGGAATGCCGCAGAGCATCGACACCAGCGACATCCATCTGGAGGCGGTGCGGGCACTGAAGGAAATCAACTCGCTGATGGCTTCTGTCGCCTATCCGCTGCTGACGCAGAGCGGTGATCTGCTCGAAAGCCGGCTGGCGAGAGGGGCAGCGGAAGGGAGGGCTCCTGCACTGGCCTGACGGGTGACATTCTCCGCTGGCGAGTGGCAATCTTTGCCATCGTTAGAATCGATACATCGATACAAAATAACGATTTTACAAATAGATCATTCAGGCCAAGAATAAGGCCACATCGAACGCAGATCGAGCGGAGGACAACAT
>NZ_RZPH01000875.1:0-2603 GCF_004022825.1 Mesorhizobium sp. M7A.F.Ca.CA.004.04.2.1 | reverse complement strand
CGGCGCCGCTTCTCCGAAGCCGTGCTTGCCGGCGTTACCGCCGGCGTCATCGGCGTCGATCCCTACGGCATCGTCACCATCGTCAACCGCTCGGCCGAGGCGATGCTGGCGATTTCGGCCAGCGCAGCCCTTGGGCAGAATCTTTCCGCCGTACTGCCGCATGTCGGCCGCGTCTTCGAGATCGGTCGCAAGTCCGGCAAACCCGTCTATCGCGAGCAGGTGACCTTTTACCGCGCCGGTGCCGAGCGGACCTTCAACGTGCAGATCACCATCGAGGCCGGCGACGACGGCTCGGAGGAAAAATCCTATGTCGTGACGGTCGACGACATCACCGACCTGGTTCAGGCGCAGCGCTCGTCGGCCTGGGCGGATGTGGCGCGGCGTATCGCCCACGAGATCAAGAACCCGCTGACGCCGATCCAGCTCTCGGCCGAACGCATCAAGCGCCGTTACGGCAAGGTGATTACCGAGGACCGCGAGGTTTTCGACCAATGCACCGACACCATCATCCGTCAGGTTGAGGATATCGGCCGTATGGTGGACGAATTCTCGGCGTTCGCGCGCATGCCAAAGCCTGAGATGAAGGCGATAGATCTGCGCGAATCGCTGCGTGAGGCCTCGTTCCTGGTCGAGGTCAGCCGCGCCGACATCACTTTCGAGCGGATATTCGGCACGGAGCCGCTCAAGGGCACTTTCGACAGCCGCCTGATGGCGCAGGCCTTCGGCAATGTGATCAAGAACGCGGCCGAGGCGATCGACGGATTGGAACAGAAGGACGGTTCGCACGGCATAATCCGGATTCAAGCCGGGCGCCAGAATGGTGCGATTCGAATCGACGTCATCGACAATGGCAAAGGCCTGCCGCGCGAGAATCGCCAACGGCTGCTCGAGCCCTACATGACCACACGCGAGAAGGGCACCGGACTTGGCCTCGCTATCGTCAAGAAGATCGTGGAGGACCATGGCGGCAGGCTGGAACTACACGATGCTCCAGCGGACTTCCACGATGGGCGCGGCGCGATGATCAGCATCATCCTGCCGCCTGCGGCCGCAACGGCTCCGCGCAGCGAAAGCAGGGCGGAAAACGAAAGAGAAACTGAAAAGGTCGGTAATGGCGTCTGATATTCTCATCGTCGATGACGAGGAAGACATCCGTGAACTCGTCGCGGGCATACTGAGCGACGAAGGTCACGAAACCCGCACGGCATTCGATGCTGACAGCGCGCTCGCTGCTATAGCTGATCGCGCGCCGCGGCTGATTTTCCTCGATATCTGGCTGCAGGGCTCGCGCCTGGACGGGCTGGCGCTGCTCGACGAGATCAAGACCATGCATCCGACCTTGCCGGTGGTGATGATTTCCGGCCACGGCAACATCGAAACGGCGGTCTCCGCCATCCGTCGCGGCGCCTATGACTTCATCGAAAAACCGTTCAAGGCCGACAGGCTGATCCTTATTGCCGAGCGTGCGCTCGAGACCTCGAAATTGCGGCGCGAGGTTTCCGACCTCAAGCTGCGCAGCGGCGAAACCTTCGATCTGATCGGCATGTCGTCGGCGATGAGCCAGTTGCGCCAGACCATCGAACGCGTCGCGCCGACCAACAGCCGCGTGATGATCATCGGACCGTCTGGCTCGGGCAAGGAATTGGCCGCGCGCGCCATCCACACGCTGTCGGCGCGCAAGAGCGCACCTTTCGTGACGCTGAGCGCCGCCAACATCACGCCCGAGCGCATGGAGATCGAGCTGTTCGGCACCGAATCGAATGGCGTCGAGCGCAAGGTCGGCGCGCTGGAGGAGGCCCATCGCGGTATCCTCTACATCGACGAGGTGGCCGACATGCCGCGCGAGACGCAAAACAAGATCCTGCGCGTGCTGGTCGAGCAGCAGTTCGAGCGGGTAGGGGGAACCAAGCGGGTCAAGGTCGATGTCCGCATCATCTCCTCGACCTCGCAGAACCTCGAAGCGATGATTGCCGACGGGCGTTTCCGCGAGGATCTTTACCATCGCCTCGCGGTGGTTCCGGTCATCGTGCCGGGATTGGCCGAGCGGCGCGAGGATATTCCCTACCTCGTCGACAATTTCATGAAGCAGATCGCCCGCCAGGCCGGCATCAAGCCGCGCCGCATCGGCGACGCCGCGCTGGCCGTGCTGCAGGCGCACAACTGGCCGGGCAACGTTCGCCAGCTGCGCAACAATGTCGAGCGCCTGATGATCCTTGCGCGCGGCGACGACGTCGATGCGCCGATCACCGCCGATCTGTTGCCGGCCGAGATCGGAGATGTCATGCCGCGCACGCCGAATCAATCCGACCAGCACATCATGGCGCTGCCGCTGCGCGAAGCGCGTGAGCAGTTCGAGAAGGACTACCTGATCGCCCAGATCAACCGGTTCGGCGGCAACATCTCGAAGACCGCCGAGTTCATCGGCATGGAGCGCTCCGCGCTGCACCGCAAGCTGAAGTCGCTGGGCGTCTGACGCGGGTTAGCCGCGCCTGGGCCAAGCATTTGCCGGTTACGGCCGCGGTGGAATCGCATAAGAAAGCCCCAGAATTTCTTAGAGGTTGCCCATGCCGCGCATTGCCTATGTCAACGGGCGCTATGTCACG
>NZ_RZPH01000874.1:0-2606 GCF_004022825.1 Mesorhizobium sp. M7A.F.Ca.CA.004.04.2.1 | reverse complement strand
ATCCTGCACCGTCCGCACCCGACGGTGCAGGCGATCACCAGGCAATTGTCGGCCATCGGCCTGATCACGCTGGACTGCTGGCCCGAACTACCGCCCGAGGCGCTGGCGGCCGATTTCGTCTTCTTCGACGCCGATCTCGGCTTCGACGAGCAATTCCCGTGGAAGCCGGGCGAAGCGCCGATGCCGCTGGTGGCGCTGATCGGCTCCGAGGCGCCCGGCCGCATCGAATGGGCATTGTCGCACAAGGCCGACGCCCAACTCTTGAAGCCGGTCGGCAATGCCGGCGTCTACAGCGCACTGCTGATCGCAAGGCAAAGTTTCGAGGCGCGAAAACACCTGGCCAGCGAAATCGCCTCGCTTCGCCAGCGCGTCGCCGAGCGCCAGACCATCGTGCGCGCGGTGACGGCACTGGCGAAAGGCGCCGATGACGGCCGCGCCTATGCGCAGCTTCGCTCGCTGGCGATGAGCTGGCAGATCAGCGTCGAGGATGCCGCGCGGCGGATCGTGGCCATGACAAGTGAAGAAGCAACGGGGGAAGAAGGCGGCGATGACCAGTCCCATCGCGCCTGATCTCACCGCGCCAGGGCGCATGCCGGTCAAGCCGCGCGCCGGCGTCTGGCGCCGGCTGGTCAGGCGCCGTCTGGCACTGCTTGGGCTGGTGATCGTCGCCATTGTCGTTGCCGGCGCCGTGCTGGCGCCATGGCTGACAGGCTACGATCCCAACGAGCAGATGTTCGACGGCCTGACCATCGAGGGCTCGCCCTTGCCGCCGGATGCAAAATTCTGGCTGGGCACCGACCTGCTCGGCCGCGACCTGTTGACCCGCATCCTCTACGGAGCCCGCACCTCGCTGATCATCGGCATCGTCGCCAATGGCGTGGCGCTGTTCATCGGCACGCTGGTCGGTGTTGTTGCTGGCTATTTCCGCGGCTGGATCGGCAGTGCGCTGATGCGCTTCACCGATTTGATGATGGCCTTTCCGGCACTGCTGCTCGCCATTTGCCTGGCGGCGGTGTTCGAGCCGAGCCTGTGGATCGTCGCCATGGTCATCGCGCTGGTCAACTGGGTGCAGACCGCCCGCGTTATTTACACCGAGACCTCTTCGCTCGCCGAACGCGAGTTCATCGACGCCGAGCGCACCATCGGGGCGAGCGCACCGCGCATCCTGTTTCGCCACATCCTGCCGCATCTCCTGCCGACCATCATCGTCTGGGGCACGCTCGGCATTTCGACCACGGTGCTGTTGGAGGCGACGCTCTCCTTCCTCGGCATTGGCGTGCAGCCGCCGACCTCGTCCTGGGGCAACATCATCTTCGAGAACCAGACCTACTTCCAGGCAGCACCCTGGCTGGTGTTCTTCCCCGGTGCGGCGATCCTGGCGCTGGCACTGGCCTTCAACCTGATCGGCGACGCGCTGCGCGACATCCTCGATCCGACGCAAAGGGGCCGGGCATGATCGCCTATCTAGGCCGCCGCCTGATCCAGTCGCTGCTGATCCTGCTCGGCGTCTCGCTGATCACCTTCGCGCTGCTCTATCTCTTGCCGGCCGACCCGGTGCGCCAGATCGCCGGCCGCAGCGCCACGCCGCAGACGGTTGAGAACATCCGCCAGCAGCTCGGCCTCGACCAGCCCTTCATCGTCCAGTACTGGCGCTATCTTACGAAGCTCATCAGCGGCGATCTCGGCCGCTCCTACATCCAGCGCTCCGAAGTCACCGAGCTGATCGTCTCACGGCTGCCGGCAAGCCTGTTGCTGATGGTCGGCGCCATCCTGTGCGAGCTGCTGCTCGGCCTCAGCATGGGCCTGATCGCTGCCGTCAAGCGCGGCACCGGCACCGACCAGACGCTGATGGTCGCCTCCTTCGTCGGCGTCTCGGCACCGCAATTCGTCGTCGGTCTGCTGCTGCTCTACGTCTTTGCCGTGCGGCTCAGCTGGTTCCCGATCGGCGGCTATGGCACCTGGCGTCATCTCGTGCTGCCGTCGCTGACCATGGGCATACTCGGCGCCGGCTGGTACGCCCGCATGATGCGCTCGTCGATGATCGATGTTCTGCGTCAGGATTATGTCCGCACCGCCCGCGCCAAGGGCCTGGCGCGGCGAGCCATCCTTTTCCGCCATGCGCTGCCGAACGCCATCCTGCCGGTCATCGCCATGATCGGCATCGACATCGGCATCTTCATGGGTGGCATCGTCGTCGTCGAAAGCGTGTTCGGCTGGCCTGGCATTGGCCAGCTGGCGTGGCAGGCCATCCAGCGCGTGGACATCCCGATCATCATGGGCGTCACCCTGGTCTCGGCCTTCGCCATCGTGCTCGGCAATCTGCTGGCCGACGTCATCGCGCCCTTCATCGACCCCCGCATCAAGCTCAGATGAAAATGAAAACCAGACAGAGAAAGGGAACATAAAAATGAAAAAGTTTCTCGCTTCCACGGTAGCGGCATCGGCGCTGGCGCTGATGCTCGGCATGACAAGTGTTCGCGCCGAGGACACCGTCGATCCGAACGCCAAGCAGGGCGGCGCCATCACCATCACCTACAAGGACGATGTCGCCACGCTCGATCCGGCGATCGGGTATGACTGGCAGAACTGGTCGATGATCAAGAGCC
>NZ_RZPH01000873.1:0-2606 GCF_004022825.1 Mesorhizobium sp. M7A.F.Ca.CA.004.04.2.1 | reverse complement strand
CTGTTCGGCAAGCCCGTCGATGCCGACGCCACGCTCGGCTATCTCCGTGATTCCTTCCGCGGCGCCCTGCGCGCCAAGGCGATCTGACCGGCGATCCCCGCGATCCGCAATCCCGACGGTGCCGCCATGCGCATCCGGTGCGGCGCATTGTCGTTTTGTCTGACATAAGCCCAGAAATCCGATCTTTCGCCCTTGCCCACGCGCCTTGCGTGGCTAGGATGCGCGCCGATCACGCTACAGCGCCGCGCGTCCTTTCGGACGCGCAAAGGACGCTGTAGCAATTTACATCTTGCGCATGATCCCTTTCCGAAAATCGATCCGATTTTCGGGGTCATGCGCTGGGAGACAGGAACGATGATGCCATCGGCGCATTTTGCCGACCTCGAAGGAGCCTCGGTGCTGATCACCGGCGGCGGTTCCGGAATTGGTGCTGCCCTGACCGAGGGGTTTGTGCGCCAGGGCGCCAATGTCGCCTTCATCGACATCGCCGACGGCCCAAGCACGGCCCTTGCCGACCGCATCGAGAAAGCGTTCGGCAAGCGGCCGCTCTATCTCAAGACCGACCTACGCGACGTCGAGGCCCTGCGGGCGTCCGCCGCGAAGGCCGCCGAGGCGCATGGCGATGTCACTGTGCTGGTCAACAATGCGGCCTGGGATGAACGCCACGCCGTCGAGGACGTGACGGTCGAGTTCTGGGACAACAACCAGGCTATTAATCTCAGGCCGCATTTCTTCACCGCGCAAGCGGTGGCGCCGGGCATGAAGCGGGCGGGCGGCGGCTCGATCATCAACTTCACCTCGACGTCCTATCTGATCAACCACCCCGACATGCCGTCCTACACGGCCGCCAAGGCCGGTATCCTCGGTCTGACCAAGGGGCTGGCCGGCAAGCTCGGTGTCGACGGCATCCGCGTCAATGCCATTGCGCCCGGCTGGGTGATCACCGAGCGGCAGAAGGAGCTCTGGGTGACCGAACAGGGGCTTGCCGCCCATGTCGCCAAGCAATGCATCAAGCAGGTGATGCAGCCCGACGACATCGTCGGCACCGTGCTGTTCCTGGCCTCGGACGCCTCGCGCATGCTGACAGCGCAGATGCTGGTCGTCGATGGAGGTTTCCTGTGAGCCCAGCCGGGAACGCGCCGGCGGTCGCCGCCGTCGACTGGGGCACGACCCGCATGCGGGTCTGGCTGATCGACGGGCAAGGCAAGGTGCTTGCTGAACGCCGTGGCGATGATGGCCTGATCACGGCGCAGCAGAAGGGCTTTTCGACCATCCTCGAAGGGCATCTGGCGGCGATGGGAGCACCAGCGGCGCTGCCCGTCATCATCTGCGGCATGGCCGGATCCCGCCAGGGCTGGCTGGAAGCGCCCTATGTCACCGTGCCGGCGCCGCTTAGCGCCATCCTTGCTGGTGCCGCCAGCGTGCCCGGCCAGAGCCGCGACATCCGCATCGTTCCGGGCCTTGCCCAGCGACTGACTGACGCGCCCGACGTCATGCGCGGCGAGGAAACCCAGCTTGCCGGCGCCGGCCTGCCGGCCAGGGGGCGCCAGCTGGTCTGCATGCCCGGTACCCATTCGAAATGGGTGCTGGTCGAGGACGGTACTGTCACCGGCTTCGGCACCTGGCCGACCGGCGAGCTGTTTTCGGTGCTTGCCGCGCATTCGATCCTGCGCCATTCGCTCGGCGAACATCCAAAGCCCGTCACATCGGACAATCCGTTCTTCCGCCGCTGGTGCGAAACCGCATTGAGCGATGGCGGCGATGTCACCTCGCGGCTGTTTTCCATCCGCGCCGCCGGCCTGCTGCAGGATTTGAAAGCCGACGATGCCGCAGCCTGCCTGTCCGGCCTTCTGATCGGCGGCGAGATCGCCTCCGCCAGCCGTCGGCACGGCGCCGGTGCGGAACCCGTGGTGCTGGTCGCCTCCGGTGCGCTGGGAACGCTGTACAGCGAGGCGCTCGGCCTTGCCGGACTTGAGGTCCGGGCCGTCGACGCGGACGAGGCGGTGCGTGCAGGTCTCGTCGAGGCGGCGCGCGAGAACGGCATGATCGCAAGAATTGGAGCAGCTCGATGAGCCAGACCGCACCGTTTCCAAAACTCAAGCGCGGCCTGGTTGCCATCCTTCGCGGGCTCAAGCCCACCGAGGCGATGGCCATGGGCCAGGCACTGTTCGACGCCGGCATCGAGGCGATCGAAGTGCCGCTGAACTCACCGCAACCGTTCTCGTCGATCGCCCGCATCGTCCAAGTGCTGCCGAAAACGGCGCTGGTCGGTGCCGGCACGGTGCTGACGCCGGCCGATGTCGATGGCTTGCACCAGGCCGGAGGGCGGCTGCTGGTCAGTCCCAACATCGATGCCGAAGTGATGGCGCGCGCCATGCACTACGGCATGGTGACGATGCCCGGCGTGTTCACGCCAACCGAAGCCTTCCAGGCGATCAAGCTCGGCGCCTCGGCGCTTAAATTCTTCCCGGCGAGCGTGCTGGGTGCAGGCGGCATTTCCGCGATGCGCGCGGTGTTGCCGGCGCAAACGCTGGTCGGTGCCGTCGGCGGCGTCTCCGAAAAAGATTTTGCCGGCTACAAGGCGGCCGGCGTGACCGCCTTTGGAC
>NZ_RZPH01000872.1:0-2612 GCF_004022825.1 Mesorhizobium sp. M7A.F.Ca.CA.004.04.2.1 | reverse complement strand
CGCCCAGTGGCCGGATGACCGGCAGGATCGCCGAGCCGCCGCCGCCGCGTGCCTTGCGGGGTGTCTTCGTCGACAGCCTGGCGGCACGCGCGGCACGGCGTGTCGGCACATAGATGGTGACATCGGCCAAAGCGAGCGGGTCGCCGTCAAATCGAAACCCCGGAACAAGGCGGCCGGCAAGCAGCGCCTCGGCAAGCGTCGGCAGAAACGGCGCTCCGGGCGGGATCGAGAAAACGCGGCTGGAGCCGCTCATTGCGACTCGATGAGCGCACCGGCGACCGCCGCTTCCGCGAGCGGTACGGCATCGGGCGTGCCGACGGTGATCCAGTGGCCATGCATGGGCATGCCGAACAGGCGGCCGGCCGCGATGGCGGAATCGAAATAGGCGTTGAGCGAGTGCGGCCCGGCCGGTGCACCCTCGAACAGGCGCGGATGGACGATCGCCGCCCCGGCATAGATCAGCCCCGCCGGGTCGCCTTTCGAACGCCGCAAGCCGCCATCCGGCGCCACCAGGAAATCGGTGCTGCCGCAGTGTCCGGTCGCCTGTTGGAGATCCGCCAGCATCAGCAGAATATCCATTTTCGCCGCGTCCCATGCAAGGGCGAGGCGCTGGAGATTGAGAGGACCGTCATCGATCCAGAACGTGTCGGCGTTGAGGATGTAGAAGGGCTGATCGCCCAGTTCGGGCAACGCCTTGACGATGCCGCCGGCGGAATCGAGCAGTTGTTCGCTCTCGTCGGAAATGACGATGTTTGGCGCGCGGCGGGCAGTGACATGGGCGACGATCTGTTCGGGAAAGTAGTGGACGTTGACGACCGCCTTGCCGACGCCGGCGGCGGCCAGGCTGTCGAGGCTCCAGTCGAGCAACGTCTTGCCGGCAATCTTGACCAGTGGCTTGGGAATGGTGTCGGTGATCGGCCGCATGCGTTTGCCAAGCCCGGCGGCAAGTACGATGGCGGTGTCCGGTCTTGCTGTCACAGCGCTCGCTCCTCCAGCAAACCCTGGGCGTCGTAGAACTCGCGCAGGCTTGCCAGCGCCGGATGAGACAGAGCCCGGCGCAGATAGTCGCGGATGCGCGGCAAGTGCTTCAGATAATAGGGCTTGCCGTCGCGTTTTTCGAGACGGACGAAGATGCCGAGGATCTTGGAATTTCGCTGCGCCGCCATGATGGCGTAGGATTCCAGGAAGCTTGCCTCGTCGAAAGCGCCGGCTGCGTGGCGCGCCGCGACATAGGCATCCAGCGTCTGTTTCTCGATCTCGGGCGAGATGGTGACCCGCGCGTCCATGGCGAGCGAGGCGACGTCATAGGCGCAAGGGCCGATCAGCGCATCCTGGAAATCGACGATGCCTAGCCGATCATGCCCGGAACGGTCGCCGCGCCAGATGATGTTTGGCGAATGGAAGTCGCGCAGCATCAGCGTGACCTCGCGGCCTTGCAGCCGGTCGAGGAGCGCATTCCATTGCTTGTGGTAACCGGCGCGCAAGCTCTCGCTTGCCGGAGCGCCAGTGATTGCCGGCACGTACCAGTCGACCAGCAGATCGGCTTCGATCATCATGGCGTCGCGGTCGAAAGGCGGCACATCGTGGAAGCCGCCTTGCCCTGTTTCCAGGCGCTGCGGCCAGGCCCTGCCGTGCATCATGGCCAGCAGCTCAGCGGACGCTGCGTAACGCTCGGCCAGCGGCTGGCCATCGCCGCTGAGGAAACCTTCGGAACCAAGATGTTCGAGAAGCAGGAAACCTTGCTCCTGGTCCTCGGCATGGATTTGCGGAACGCTGACGCCGCCTTCCTTCAAGGCGCGGTCGATGGCAACGAAGGCGGAGACCGACTGAGCGGTATGCGCGATCTCGGCATAGGGCTTGCCGTCGCGCACAGGCGGACCGAGAACCAGCCGTGGCGAGTTCATCAAGACCCGAGGCTTTTGGTCCGGCAACGAAACGATCTCATAGGAGCGGGCCGAAGCATCGCCGATGAAATGGCGGCGCTGCGCTTCCCCCCAGCCGGCGTTCACGAGAAAGTCGCGCATGGCCAACGACCGTGCCGCCCGATCGAAGGCATCACCCTGGCCTGACAATCGCGCCAGCCGGCCTTCGCCATGCTGGACGAGCTCGATCAGGACTGTGGTTTTCGGCAGATGGGCTTCCGCCCGTTCCGGCCATTCGACCAAAGCAGCACCCTGCGCCAGGGCTTCGTCGAGCCCCAACTCATCGATCTCGTCCGCCGAGGACAGGCGGTAGAGATCGAAATGATGGACCGGAATGCGGGTGTCGTAGCTCTGCACCAATGTGAAGGTCGGACTCGGAACATCGAGACCGGCATCGTCGGCCAGGGTCCTGATCAAGGCCCGCGCCAGCGTCGACTTGCCGGCGCCGAGATCGCCCTTGAGGGCAAGCACGTCACCCGGGCGCAGCGACAGCGCCAGATCTTCGCCCAGCCGCGCTGTCTGGGTCTCGTCGGCGAGTAATCGCTCCAGCACCAGTCCGGTCATCGAACGCGCTACTCGGCCGCGGCGCGGATGCCCGGCATGTCTGGAAAGGTGCAGATGACGGTCGTGCCCTTGTCCTTGCCGGTTTCGATGCGAACGCTGCCGCCATGCAGCTCGACGAAGCTCTTG
>NZ_RZPH01000871.1:0-2614 GCF_004022825.1 Mesorhizobium sp. M7A.F.Ca.CA.004.04.2.1 | reverse complement strand
GGTCTGAAGGATGGCGCCCTCGCCAAGTGAAAGCGCGCCGGCCAGCGCCTGCAACCGGTCAAGGCGGCGCGCCCCCAGGACCAGTTTCGCACCCTCCCTGGCCAGAAGCCGTGCGGCGGCTTCGCCCAGCCCGCTGCTGGCGCCAGTGATGACGACGACTTTGTCCCTGATGTTCTCGGCCATGATTCTTTTCCTTTTCTGATCTTTGGCTTCGCTGCCCACGGCAGCCTGGGCGTTCGCGTTGGCGGCTCAGCGGGGCAATTCGACCCGGCCGAGCCAGCCGGTGACCTCGTCAAGCGTCTGGCGTTCCTGGTCGCACTGCTTGGAAAAACCCTTGATGAGCCGTGCCCCTGGTGCATGATCTGCGAGGACTTTCAGGCTCTGCCCTGTTCCGTAGCCGCCATGGGTGATGAACGGCACCAAGGTCTTGCCGGACAGATCGTGTTTCGACAGGAAGGAGCGGATCACCGAAGGCGCGGTCATGCCCCAGATCGGAAATCCGAGGAACACCGTCTCGTAGGTTCCGATATCAGGCACCGTGGCGGCCAGCGCCGGTTCGAAACCGGACTCCCGCTGCTGCTCCGCCACCGCAACCTGCTGCTTGTAGTCTTCCGGGTAGGGATCGACGGTCGCGATCTCGAAAATATCCGCTCGCAGAGTCCTGCTGATCTGGCGCGCGATGACCCGCGTGTTGCCGGTGCGGGTGTAGTAGGCCACCAGCACTTTGGCGCCGCCCGTTCGCCGCGCGCTCGACGCACTGGCGGGCGGCTCGATCCGGGACTCAATCCGGCGCCCAGAGGCAGTGCAAGCATGGTCATCAGCGCACCTCGTCTTGAGACTGGTTGGCTCATCACGCTCTCCCAGGTGGCTAACGATCGATCCTTGCTTCCTGTTGCGGAGAATAGCGCGCTCCCTTCACCGCGATCGCCGAGACCGCATTCTCGATGTTGGCAAGATCGTCCGCCGTCAGCGCGATGGTGGCCGACGCGATGTTCTCTTCGAGGCGATTGAGCTTGGTGGTGCCGGGGATCGGAACGATCCAGGGCTTCTGCGCCAGCAGCCAGGCGAGAGCGACCTGTGCTGATGTCGCCTTCTTCTCGGCAGCGATCACGCCGATCGCGTCGACCAGCGCCTGGTTCGCCTTGCGGGCGTCTTCCGCAAAACGCGGCACGGTGTTGCGGAAGTCGCTGCTGTCGAACGTCGTGCTGGCATCGATGGCGCCGGTGAGGAACCCCTTGCCCAGCGGGCTGAAGGGCACGAAGCCGATCCCCAGTTCTTCAAGCACCGGCAGGATCGCCTCTTCCGGTTCACGCCACCAGAGCGAATATTCGCTCTGGACCGCGGCGACCGGCTGTACCGCATGCGCGCGCCGGATCGTGCGTACGCCCGCCTCGGAGAGACCGAAATGCTTCACCTTGCCTTGGCTGATCAAGTCCTTCACAGCGCCCGCCACCTCTTCGATCGGCACGACCGGATCGACGCGGTGCTGGTATAGGAGGTCTATGTGGTCGGTCCTCAGCCGCCTGAGCGAGGCCTCGACGACGTCACGAATATGCTGCGGCCGGCTGTCCATGCCATCGTGTCGGGCTGTCCCGGCGATGTCGATGCCGAATTTGGTGGCGATCACCACCTGGTCGCGGATCGGCTGCAGCGCCTCGCCGACGACCTCCTCGTTCGTGAACGGTCCATAGACCTCCGCGGTGTCGAAGAAGGTGATGCCACGGTCGAACGCCGCCCTGATCAGGTGGACTGCATCCGCCGTCTCCATCGGCTGCCCGTATGACTGGCTCATTCCCATGCAGCCGAGCCCGATGGCCGAAACGTCGAGACCGCTGTTTCCAAGTGTGCGCTTCTGCATTGTCGTTATCCCTTCTTCTCGGCGTCGGCTTGTTCGAAGACCTTGCGGGCAATGCCCAGAGCCGTGGCTGCCGTTGGCCATCCGGCGTAGAAGGCGAGATGTGTAATGGTTTCGATGAGTTCGTCGCGGGTGACGCCATTGTCGAGCGCGCGCTTCATGTGAAAAGGCATTTCATTGATCCGGTAGCCCGAAATCAGGCTGGTGACGGTGACAAGGCTGCGGTCCCGCGGCGACAGGCCGGGGCGCTCCCAAACGTTGCCGAACAACACCTCGTCGGTGTATCTGCCAAGCGCGGGAGCGATATCGGAGAATGGGCTTTTCAGCCTTGGAACATCTGTCATGGTGGTCTCCTTCGAAGAGTTCGGGCGTTGAACTCGGCGCCACGCGCCGATACTTGGTCAAACCCCGTATTGTTCGTCGCTGACATGCTCCAGCCAGTCGACGACCTTGCCGTCGAGCGCTTCGGCGACAGCGATGTGGCTCATCGCGGTGGTCGGCGCGGCGCCATGCCAATGCTTCTCTCCGGGCGCGAACCAGACGATGTCGCCGGGCAGGATCGGTTCGATCGGGCCGCCCTCGCGCTGCACCAGGCCGGCGCCCGAGAGGACGATCAGCGTCTGGCCAAGGGGATGCGTGTGCCAAGCGGTGCGCGCACCGGGCTCGAAAGTCACGGTGGCGCCGCCGACGCGGGCGGGCTCGCTGCCCTTGAACGGCGCGTCGATGCGCACCGCGCCGGTGAAATAATCGGCCGATCCC
>NZ_RZPH01000086.1:0-10889 GCF_004022825.1 Mesorhizobium sp. M7A.F.Ca.CA.004.04.2.1 | reverse complement strand
GAACAGGTCGTTCTGGTTGCGGATTTCGCGATAGCTCCACTCGTCGACCTTTTGCGCCATCGACATCAGGTTGAAATTGCGCACCATGTCGCGCGGCGACCAGAACAGATCGCCGTTGACGGAAGCGGACTGGAGTTCGTTGACGGTCTTGATCGACAGCCGCGGCTTGATCGCCGCAAGCTGGGCGGTCAGCGTCTCGATCTCGCCGGTCAGGCGCTCCGAATGGCCGCGCGCCGATGTGGTCAGGGCATCGCGTGTCTCCGCCCGCCAGGCGGTGCCGGTGGTCTCGGCGAAGCTGGTCGCGTTGCGCAGGTCGCGGGTGAAGATGACGAGATTGCTGCTCAGCGCATCGATGTCGCGGCGAAAGGAATTGACGCGGTCAAGCGCAATCACGATACCGGCGGAAGCCAGCGCGAAGATCAGCAACCCTGAAATATAGCGGATCCGGACCGACCGGATGAAGGACGAATATTCAGGCATGCGCAACCCCAACACATACGCACCATTTTAATGGCCGGGATTACGCTTCATTTACATTAAAATTTCGTTCGTGAGAGGGCAGGCAGGCCATGCGAACCGCCGGATGGACAGCGCGCCTAGACCGCTTCCACGACGAGGGCGCGGATGCGGCCACGCACCGGGCCTTCCCCGAACCGTTTCCCAAGGGCATTCGCCACGTATCGCGTCGCCTCCTCCAGCGAGCCGCCGCGCGCCTCGATCTCAGCCCGCAGGGGTGTGCCCTGGCAATAGGCCGTGGCCGCCTCATATGGCGACGAAGCGGCGCTGACGGCATCCAGCGGCTCTATGGTGATGTTACCGAAGCCGGCGGCATGAAGGTCGGCGCGGATGACGTCCGCATCGTGATAGCCGTGCGGCGTCCTCGCCATGAAGCGCGGCGGATCGGCCGGGAAAAAATGGCCGAGCGCCCGCGTCACTTCCTCGGCGAACTCGTTGTCGTCGATGGCACTCCAGACGTTGAACAGGAAGTGCCCGCCCGGCCGCATCACCCGCCGCGCTTGGCCGTAGGCGCCCACCCGATCGGGGAAGAACATCGCGCCAAACTGGCAAACCACGGCGTCGAACTCTGCGTCCTCGAAGGGCAGCGCCTGGGCGTCGGCCTGCCGCCAGGTGATCCGAGGATCGTCCGCCATCCGCGTGCGCGCGTGGTCGAGCATGGGCTGGTTGAGGTCGGTGACCACGATGCGGGCTTGCGCCGGCAACTTTGCTGCCATCGCACGTGTCACCACACCGGTGCCCGCCGCCACTTCGAGCACCGATTGCGGCCCGAGCTTCGACACCCGCTCTGCCAGATCCCGTGCATACGGCTCGAAGATCAGCGGCACCATCGCCCGGTCGTAGACCTCGGCAATGGAACCGCTGAACAGCTTGTCGGTGGTCGACATGGCACCCCTCCAACTCTACCCGCACCGCGTGCGTGCCGTGCGGATGGCAAAGCGATGTCGATCCTCTGCCTCGGCAGGCTTCCGCTCAAGTTCTATTTCTGAATTGGCCGGCGGAGGATGAGCGAACTTTAGTCAGCTCGATATCTCGGCTGGCGCCAACCTCAACTGGTGCGGGTCGCCACGAACGTTGCCGCTTCTTTCAGCAACTGGGCGTCGTCGCCATAAGGATCAAGCAGTGCATGCGCCTGCTCGACGAGGCCGTGCAACTGGTTGCGAGCCCAATTCGCACCATGCAAGGCCACCAGCGTCGCCTTGCCGGCGGCGGCGTCCTTGCCGGTTGCCTTGCCCATCTGGCTGGCATCGGCGGTCAAATCGAGCAGGTCGTCGGCAAGCTGGAAGGCAAGACCGATCGCCGAGCCGAATTCGGCCAGCCGCTCGCGGTCATCGGCCGGGGCGCCGGCGATGAGGGCACCTGCCTCGCAGGCGAAACGGATCAGAGCGCCAGTCTTCATCGCCTGCAGCCGGATGATGCCGGCCTCGTCCGGCGGCGTCTGTTCGGCTTCGAGGTCGAGCTTCTGGCCGCCGACCATGCCGCCGGGTCCGGCGGCGCGGGCCAGCGCCAGCACCAGGGCCGCCCGCCGCTCCGCGGGCAGGGCGGTCGCCTCGCCGGCGATGACGTCGAAGGCCAGCGTCAGCAAGGCATCGCCAGCCAGGATGGCGGTCGCCTCGTCGAAGGCTCTGTGCACGGTCGGCTGGCCACGACGCAGGTCATCGTCGTCCATGGCGGGCAGGTCGTCGTGTATCAGCGAATAGCAATGCACGCATTCAAGTGCGGCGGCGACACGCAGTGTCGCCTCGCCATCGGCGGAAAAAAGGGCGGCACTTTCCATGACCAGGAAGGGCCGCAGGCGCTTGCCGCCGTTCAGCACGCCGTGCCGCATGGCTGCCATCAACCGCTCAGGCCGGGCGATCTCGCCCGAAAGCGCGCGGTCGTCGAGCAGCCGCCGCAGCAGCACCTCGACGGCGGCAGCGCGTCGGATGAGCGCCATTTCGAACGCCATTTGGTCGTCATTCGTCATGGCCGGGACCGGTAGCCGACACTCAGACGTTGCGCAAGAAGGCAAGCGCCATTATGCCGGAGCAGTATGAGCCCGTTTGGAAACTCTGCTCCTGCGGTCATCTGAGGGCGTTTTCTGCGCTTCCGGTGCTTGCGTACTCTAATGTACGCTCCGCTCCGGTTCTCGAAAACACCGTCACATGACTCACAGGAGCGCGTTTCAAAACGAGCTCTCTGGCACGGGTTGGGCGGCTTGGCGGAACCGATCGTCGATCATGAAACCGAAAAGCTGGACATGGCGACGAGATCGCGAGGCGTAAATCGCCGCGGTCTCAAACGCTGGGTCCGGCGCGGCATCGTCGTGGCCGCGGTGCTGGCTTTGATTCCGGTCGTGCTGACCTTTCTCTACCTGCCGTTCTTCGTGCATCCTGTCTCGACGCTGATGTTGAAGGATCTGGCGACGTTCTCCGGTTACGACCGCCGCTGGGTGTCGATCGACGACGTGTCGCCGGTGCTGGCCAATTCCGTCATCATGTCGGAGGATGGGCAGTTCTGCTTTCATCGTGGCGTCGATCTCGGCGAGCTGAGAGGCGTCGTCGACGACGCGCTGGCCGGCGAAGCGACGCGCGGTGCCTCGACCATCACCATGCAGACGGTAAAGAACCTGTTTCTGTGGTCGCGGCCGCTGGGCTCGGTGCGCAAGGTGGTCGAATTGCCGCTGGCCGTCTATTTCGATGCGGTGATGTCGAAACGGCGCATCATGGAAATCTACCTCAACATCGCCGAGTGGGGGCCGGGCATCTACGGCATCGAGGCCGCGGCACAGCACCATTTTGGCGTTTCGGCAAAACAGCTGTCGCGACGGCAGGCCGCCTTGCTTGCGGTTTCCTTGCCAAATCCGATCGCCCGCAATCCGGCCAAACCCGGGCCTGGCTTGAGGCGGCTCGCCAATCTGATCGAGCGGCGCGCCGGCCGCTCCGGCGCCTATGTCGGTTGTCTCCGCTAGCCGATCCAAAAAAATTCGCGCCAGTGCTGGCCAAAACGGCACAGGGCGTGTATAGGCACCCGACTTTCTCAGATTTAGGCCCCGACATGGCCCTTTCACGAGGGCGGGCGGGGCTTTTGACCATGTAGTGGAGCATATCCGTGGCCGTTCCGAAACGTAAAACCTCTCCGTCCAAGCGCGGCATGCGCCGCTCGGCCGACGCCCTCAAGGCCCCGACCTATGTCGAGGACAAGAATTCCGGCGAAATGCGCCGTCCGCATCATATCGACCTGAAGACCGGCATGTATCGCGGTCGTCAGGTGTTGACGCCCAAGGAAAGCTGAGACCAGCTTTTTCAAAGGTTTGAATTTCCATAAGGACCGGCCGGTGGCTGGTCCTTTTGCGTTTGGGCCGGACGGCAGCGCATTTCGAGGCGTGCACCGCCGGCGTTGCAAATCCTTCGGCCGGCAACCGGCTGACATGGTTGTTGCGTGCGGTCTTCGACCGTGTTCAGCGCTGATGGCGAAACATCTTGACGACGTGGCCATGGCGCATTCTACAAAGGATCGCCCCCACATGGAGACGCCAGATGTTCGGTGCCATTCCGCTGCTGATCGTGCCTTTCGTGCTCTACAACCTCGGACTGCTGGGAATTTTCGGCAGCGGTGACGATCCGTGGGCGAGCGAGGTCTTCTCCTTCAGTATGATGTCGGGCGGCGTGTTCTCGATGACGCTGGGCGACCTGATGATACTGATCGGGCTGGTCTTCCTGTTCCTCGAAATGGCGAAGTCGGTGCGCACGACCAATGCCTCGATCATGGACCATCTTCTGTCGACGCTGGTATTCGTGGCCTTCCTGGTCGAGTTCCTGCTGGTGAAGGGCGCCGCCCATTCCGTCTTCTTCACGCTGATGGTCATCGCGCTGTTCGATGTGCTGGCCGGATTCGCGGTGTCGATGCGATCGGCCAGCCGGGACATCAATCTGAATTAGGTCCCCAGCGCGGAAGGCGGAAGTTTGACGGGCGCTTGCGCTGACAGTTGTCGGAAACGCCCGTAACGTCCCCGACGCTCAGCCCGGATCGGCGGTGAAGCCGGCGGCCTCGATGCCGGCGATGGCCGCGGCTTCGTCATTGTCCGACGTGTCACCTGAAATGCCGACGGCGCCGAGGATGGCTCCGGCCTTGTCGCGGATCAGCACGCCGCCGACGACCGGCAGCACGCGTCCGCCAGAGACGTCCGAGATGCCGGCGACGAGGTGCGGGCGCTCCTTGGCGAAAGCCTCGACTTTGCGCGAGCCCATGCCGATGGCGAGCGCACCATAGGCCTTGCCGGCCGACATTTGCGGGCGCAGGAACGAGGCGCCGTCCTGGCGCTGGAAGGCGACCAGATGCCCGCCGGCGTCGAGCACCGAGACGCCAAGCGGCTTAAGCTTGAGATCGGAGCCCTTGGCAAAGGCGGCATCGATGATTTGCCTGGCTTTTTCGAGCGGCAGTGCGGTCATGGCGGTCTCCTGTCTGAAAGGCGTCGATCATCGACCGTCGACGGGCGAGATAACATCCCGGTTTCGGTTGAAATTGCTTCGCGTGAAGAGGTGGGAAGGAAGCGACCGTCACAGCCTCCGGATAGGAGTTGGTGCCTGTGCGGCTTCAGGTCATTTTTTCTTGGCGCGGGCCGGCTTCTTGGCAGGTTCCGCTGGCGCGTTGGCGAGGTCTTCGGCTTCCTTGGCGAGACGCAGCGCCCGCAGCTTGTTGGTCTTGGCCTGGCGGGCGTCGCTCTCGGCGACGTATTCGGCCATCGCCTTCTGGCGGACGGTTGCCGCCTCTTCCTGCTTCTTGAAGCGCAGGTCGGCGCGTGCGCGGGCAGCATCCCGAGAGTTCTCAACCAAGACCTTATCCAATCCCGTGAATTGTGATTTTCCGCTTCTTCTAGCAGAGCCGGCCCCCAAACGGGAAAATAAGTTGGTCAAGCGGCAGAGTCGGCGGCGAGAGCCTTGCTGGCAACCAGGGCTTCATAGGCGGCCTGCAAGGTGGCGCGGACAGAAGGACCCGAGGCGGTATCGAGCGGCTTGCCGAGATGTTCATGGCGCAACTCGTCCATGAATTTGTCCCACATCGGCTGTCCGCCCTTTTCCAGAAGTTCGGCGCGGATCGAGAGTTCTTCGCTGACCGGCAGCCAGACGCGGCCCCAGGCGCCAAGATGGGCCAGGATCGGCACCAGCGTGATCGCCATTTCGGTCAGGCTGTAGATCGCCTTCTGCTTGTGCGAGGGGTCGTCGGCTTTGGTCAGCATGCCCAGTTCCATCAGCCGCTTCAGCCGATCGGCGAGGATGTTGGAGGCGATGCCTTCCATCGATCCGTTGAGCAGCTCGCGAAAATGACGCCTGCCGCCGAAGATCATGTCGCGAAGGATGATCAGACTCCAGCGATCGCCGAACACTTCCAGCGACAGGTTGATCGGACATCCGGACCGGCGATCCATGCTCATGAGATTTTTTCTCCAAAACCAGTTGCATTGTCGTATCAGTTTTATTATCGTGCAACCGATTGCAAAATGCAATCAGTATTGCAGGAGAGGAGGCCGCACCGTGACGACGACCGAACGCCCCGAAATCATATCCGAAACCTTTGGCGATCCGGCGAACCCGCCGCTGTTGCTGATCATGGGAGCGATGGCCTCGATGCTGTGGTGGCCGGAGGCGTTTTGCCGGGAACTGGCCGATGCCGGCCTGTTCGTGATCCGCTACGACAATCGCGATACCGGCCGTTCGACCAAATACAAGCCGGGAGAGCCGCCCTACACGTTCGATGATATGGCCGACGATGCAATGCGCGTTCTCGACGACCACGGTATCGGCAAGGCGAATGTCGTCGGCATGTCGATGGGCGGCATGATCGCGCAGCTTGTGGCGTTGGAACACCCGTCCCGTGTCGCATCGCTGACCGTCATCAGCAGCACGCCCGTGGGAACCGACACTTCGCACCTGCCGCAGACGAGCGATGCCTATATCGAGCATTCGGCCGAGGGCGCCAAAGTCGATTGGTCGGACCGTGGCCAGGTGGTCGATTTCATCGTCAGGGATGCGCGGGCGATCGCCAGCGTCGCACATCCATTCGACGAGGCCCGGATGCGTGCCTTTGTCGAGCAGGATCACGACCGCTCCGGCGGCTTCCTGAGCGCGACCAACCATTTCATGCTCAGGGGCGGCGACGCGTGGAAAGGCCGCTTGCATGAAATGACGGCGCCGCTGCTGGTCATCCACGGCACGGCCGATCCGATCTTTCCGGTCGAACATGGCGAGGCGCTGGGGAAGGCGGTCACCGGCGCGAAAATCATCCGGATCGAAGGTGGCGGCCACGAGCTGCATCCAAACGACTGGGATATGATTGTTGCCGGCATCGTCGCCCACGCCGCTTGAAGCGGCAAAAGCAGGCCTTGACGAGCAATCCTTGCCGCAGTGTTTACCTATGACGAGCATGCCCGGCGCCGGCCACCGATAAACCAGGAAACAGGCGAGCAAAAAATGTCCCTGACGCTTCATTTCCATCCGCTGGCCTCCTTCTGCTGGAAGCCGCTGATCGCGCTGTACGAGAACGCCACGCCGTTCAAGCCTGTCATCGTCGATCTTGGCGATGCTCAGTCGCGCGCGGCCTTCCTGAAGATTTCGCCGGCCGGCAAGATGCCGGCGCTGCGCGACGATGCGCGCGACCGCACGGTGCTGGAATCGACCATTGTTGTCGAATATCTGGCCGCGCATTATCCGGGGCCGGTCGACCTCGTTCCCGCCGACATCGACCTGGCGCTGGCCGTTCGCCAAGCCGACCGCTTCTATGATTTCTATGTGCAGGAGCCGATGCAGAAGATCGTCGGCGATCGGTTGCGGCCGCAGGACAAGACTGACCCGTTCGGCGTCGAGCAGGCCTGCGACCAGCTTCGCAATTCCTATGCCATCATCGAACAAGACATGCAGTCGAAGATCTGGGCGATGGGCGACACCTTCACCATGGCCGATTGCGCAGCGTCCCCGGCGCTGTTCTATGCCAACAAGGTCGAGCCGTTCGGCGACAAGTATCCGACCGTGAAACGCTACCATGACCGGCTGCTGCAGCGCTCCGCCTTCGCCCGGGTGATCGAGGAGGCGCAGCCCTACTTCAAGTTCTTCCCCTACAACAACGGTTGATCGGGGTTAGGCTTCCCAGAACTGATCGAGCCAGATGTTGAGTTTGAGGAAGCCGGTGCCGCTTACCGTATAGACGCGCCTTGTTCCTTCCGGCTTGGCGTGGACCAGGCCGGCATCGAGCAGCACTTTCAGATGTTGCGACACAGCCGGGCGCGAGACCGGCAAGCCGGCGGCCAGTTCGGTGACGGTTTTCGGGCCGCGGCGAAGTTCTTCCAGAAGATGGCGCCGATTGGGATCGGCAATCGCCATGAAGGCGTCGGAAAACATCATGCCTGTATTAGTGAGGCAAAGCCTTTCGAATCTCAACCGTCTGCTTCTGCTTTTCTTCTGGGATCGAGCCGCAATGCTTCCGGGGTGACCGAACGGTCGGCCGGCTGCGTCTTGAAGGCATCACGATCGCCGATCGGCACCGGCGCGCGGCGGCTGATGCGCAGCAGCGTGTAGCCTGCCAGGCAGAGATGCGCCAAGGCGGTCGCCAAGAACAGACCTTCCGGGCGCATCCAGCCCATCAAAGCGGCGGCGAGCAAGGGTCCAATCATCGTGCCGAAGCCGTAGAGCAGCAACAGCCCGCCAGATACCTTGACGAAATCCTCCGAGCGCGCGTGGTCGTTGGCATGCGCCACGGCAATCGAATAGAGCGTGTAGGCGAAGGCGCCATAGGCGGCAGTGAAGACGATGACGAAGACGCCGGAGCGCGGCTCGAACAGAAAGATCAAGAGCGCGAACAAAGCCCCGCCGAAAGCCGCTCCCGCCAGCACGAAACGCCGGTCGGTCTTGTCGGAGAGACGCCCGGCCGGAAGCTGCATCGCGGCACCGGCAACGACCACAAGGCTCATCATCAGGGCGATCTCGGCCGTGGAAATGCCGATGCGGGCGCCATAGACGGCGCCAAGCGTGCCCCAGGCGCCGTTGGCGATGCCGATCAACACGCAAGCGACCGCCGACACCGGCGAATTGGCATAAAGGCCTCTGACATCAAGTGAGACATCCTGCAGCGGCTTGGGGTGAGAGGCGGTCGAGACCGCCGTCGGAATGAGCGATAGGCAAAACAGGATGCCGGTGATCATGAACAGCGATGCGGACTTCACGTCGCCGCCGGCGACGATCATCTGCCCGCCCATGATCGAGGCATAAGTGACCATCATGTAGAGGCCGAAGACGGTGCCGCGGTTCTCGTTGGTGGCCTTCTCGTTCAGCCAGCTTTCGATGACCATGAAGGCACCGGCCATGGTGAAGCCGGTGAAGGCGCGCAGCAGGATCCAGACATATTCGTCGATGATCAGCCCGGTCAGTAGCGCCACGATGGCGCCGGATGCGGCAAAGGCGCCAAAGGCGCGAACGTGGCCTGCGCGGCGCACGATGCGCGGTGCGAAGAAGCAGCCGGTGACGAAGCCGCCGGCCCATGCCGTGCCCATCAGGCCGAGCGATGCGGTCGAGAAACCTTCCAGTTGACCGCGCAGGGGCAAGAGCAGTCCATGCAATCCAGATGCCGCGAGCAGGAAAGCGGTGCCGCGAAGCAGCGAGAGGATCGGTCGGTAGGTTGCGAACATTGTTTGATCCGGCTCAGGTTTGGCGGGGACGCTGGGTCTGAAGACAGCCGCATTCGGGCTTTTCGGCGGCGGGCTTTGCGCCAGCGCGCCTATCCGCGGCGGAACAGTGCTTCGGCCGCGGATTTGGTGGTGTCCTTGGCCTTGAGTTCGGCTTCCAGGCGGGCAATTTCGTCGCGCAGGATACCGATCCGCTCGGTCAAGTCGCTGACGGAAAGCAGTGACAGGTCCTGCCCGATCTCGTGCGGGCGTGACTTCTTCTTGGGTTCGTCGTCGAAGATCGCCATCGTCGCTCCTCCTCCGCCAAGACCAGATTGGCCATTTGCCTGATTTGGCAATCAGCATACATAGGGCAGGGGCGTCGATGCAAACAGCCGATCGGACAACGGCGAGGAAAGACGGGAAATCTCATGGCGAGCGGACAGAAAATTCCGGCAAGGATGACGGCCATCGCGATCTCGGAGCCGGGTGGCCCTCGGGTCCTGAAGCCGGAAACACGCGACGTGCCGCAGCCCGGCCCCGGCGAGATCCTGATCAAGGTGCATGCCGCCGGCGTCAACCGGCCCGATATCCAGCAGCGCAAGGGCGCCTATCCGCCGCCGCCCGGCGCGTCGGACCTGCCGGGCCTCGAGGCGTCGGGCGAAGTGGCGGCCCTTGGCGACGACATATCGCGCTGGCGCATCGGCGACCGCGTCTGCGCGCTGACGCCCGGCGGCGGCTATGCCGAATATGTCAAGGTGCATGCCGGGAGCGTGCTGCCGTTGCCCGCCGGCTTCACCCATACCGAAGCCGCGGCGGTGCCGGAAAACTACTTCACCGTCTGGCACAATGTGTTCGAGCGTGGCGGCCTCAAGAAAGGCGAGACGCTGCTCGTCCATGGCGGCTCGTCCGGCATCGGCGCGACGGCGATCCAGCTTGCCTCGGCCTTCGGCGCCTATGTCATCACCACCGCCGGCAGCAAGGAGAAATGCGACGCCTGCCTGAAGCTCGGCGCAGACCGGGCGATCAACTATCGCGAGGCGGATTTCGTCGCCGCGGTCAAGGCGGCAACGGACGGCAAGGGCGCCAACGTCATCCTCGACATGGTCGGCGGCGACTATGTGGCGCGCAACTATGAGGCCGCTGCGGTCGAGGGTCGGATCGTCCAGATCGCCGTGCAGGCCGGCGCTGTCGCAAGCGCGGATTTTTCGAAAATCATGGTCAAGCGGCTTACCCACACCGGGTCGACGCTGAGGCCGCGCACCGTCGAGTTCAAGGCGGCGATCGCGGCGGCGCTGGAAGCGCAGGTGTGGCCGTTGCTCGGCACGCGCAAGGTTGCTCCTGTCATGGACATGATCTTCCCGCTCAGCGAAGCCTGGCGGGCGCATGAGCGGATGGAGGACGGCGAACACATCGGCAAGATCGTGCTCGACGTCGGCTGACAGCGAGCGAGGTCAGCGCCTCGCTGCCTACAAGATGAACAGAAGCTTAATGCTGCAATGCAGCATTTGCATCATTGCTATGCAAAATCAGCCATTCAAGTCCTCATCGATGACGCCTATTTGAGCACCATCGAAACGAACATCAATTTGGAGGACTACCATGAACCCGATCCGCGCTTTCCGTAACTGGCGTATGTACACCGAGACCGTCCGCGAACTGAACCGTCTCAACGCACGTCAGCTCAGCGATCTCGGCATCAACCGCGCCGACATCGAAAAGATCGCCCGCAGGGCTATCT
>NZ_RZPH01000870.1:0-2618 GCF_004022825.1 Mesorhizobium sp. M7A.F.Ca.CA.004.04.2.1 | reverse complement strand
GCCTGGAGGTCCTTCGGCTGCGCGATGCAAGCCAAAGCCATGCCATTCCATCCGAGACCGCGCTTTCGATCGCCAACTTCCTGAGGGGACTGGCGCGCGAACTGCTTTTCCGCGCCCCCGGCGATCCACAGACCTCGACCGTCGCCGTCGCCCGGCAGTACGCAGCGAACATCGCCGAGCGAAACGGCACCGGCGAATTGCTGCAAATCGCAGCATCGCTGCGCATCATCGCCGCGGCGATGGAGGATTTCCCGGACTTTTTCGCGAGGGATAAAGGCTAAGCCGCCGCTATCGCCAGTGCGTGGCCGCGTGCGTTTTCGCGCAGCGCGTCGAGATGGATCGACTTGACCAGCGTGGCAAGATCGCCTTCCGCGGACTGCCCGCCCACCTCCTTGAGCATCAGCCAGCTGACCTCTTGCACACCGGCGACGCGCTTGCCGTTGGCGACCTCGCGCCAGATCTTCAGCGCGCGCAGGATGATGGCATGGGTGACTGCGGCGAGGCCGGCGCTGCGGAACAACGCCTGCAACGCCACGTCGTGCCCGCCGGCCAGCAGCGCCCTCACCCGTTGTTCGGACTGCTGGCTGAGCGCGACCAGCGCCGAGCCGAAGAAATCGACCTTGCCATGCGCGATGGTGCGGATCAGAAAGCTCGCGGTAAGGTCGCCGCGCAGCCTGAGATGCTCGATCAGGGCCGCATGTTCTTCCTGGCGCGTGCCTTCTATCAGCGTCACCGAAGCCTTGACGCAGGCGTCGCGCATGACGCGGTCGGCTCGCGCCGCGCCCATCAATGCCATCACCAGTGGCGACGTTTTCAACATTTCGCCCAGCTTGACGAGCAGCATATGCCGACAGTCGGCCGGCAGCCTGATATCCGATATCAGCGCCTCGCGCACCAAGGGCAGATGGCCGTGGCGTTCGGCCATGCGGCGGAAGCTGAGCGAGGCGATGTCGGCGCCGCTGTTGGCGAGCAGCACGGCGCAGGCGTCCGCCTCGCCGATCTCGGCGATGGCCGCCGACAGCGCCATCGAGACGAGTGGCCGGTCGGCGATCAATTTCTGTGTCGCCTTCGGACTTGAAGCCACGCGGTTGATCAGGTCGGCGTCGGTGAGCAGCGGCGAGCGGGCCAGCACCACGCCGGCGACTTCCGGCTGGTCGGAGGCCAGCACGCTGATGATCTGCATTGGCGCGTGGTGGCTCATCGACAGCGCCTCGGCCATCGCCAGCCGCACCTTCGACGAGGCATCGTCGAGCAATAGCGTCAGCGCCGCCTCGGCGGCGCAACGGTCCTCGAAAGGCAATTCGGAATTGATATAGGCCCGGGCCAGAGCGCTCGCCGCCGCGGCACGCTCCGACACCCTGGCCGTGTAGATCCATTTCAGAAAATGCGAAACAACAACCATGCCCGCCTGCTTACGCCCCTTGTCAGAAGCTTCTGACCCCACTGACGACCGTAGGCAGAATTGGTTTACGAACCGTTCACCATGTTCATTAACTGGCTTGCGAGGCTGATTTGCAGCGCCTATCACCGTCAAGCACGTGAGGAGAAAGAAATGGCCGGGCTTTATCTCGAAGAGTTCGTTGTCGGCCATGTCTTCCAGCACACGCTGCGCAAGACCGTTACCGAAAGCGACAACATGCTGTTTTCGGTAATGACGCTGAACCCGCAGCCGCTGCATATCGACTTCGATTTCGCCGCCAGGAGCGAATGGGGCAAGCCGCTGGTCAACTCGCTGTTCACGCTCGGCTTGATGATCGGCATTTCGGTCAATGACATCACAGTCGGCACTACGGTCGCCAATCTCGGCATGAAGGAGACCGTGTTTCCGCATCCGGTCTTCCATGGCGACACCATCCGGGTCGAGACGACAGTCATCTCGGTGCGCGAATCCAGGTCGAAACCCGATCGCGGCATCGTCGAATTCGAGCATCGCGCCTACAACCAGCATGGCGATCTCGTCGCCAAATGCACCAGGCAAGCGATGATGCTGAAGAAGGCGATCTGACGCATGCGTTCGCTGCTGTTCGTCCCTGGCGATTCCCAGAGGAAACTGGAAAAAAGTTTTGGTGCCGGCGCCGACG
Organism: Mesorhizobium sp. M7A.F.Ca.CA.004.04.2.1; assembly: GCF_004022825.1. Lineage (NCBI taxonomy): Bacteria > Pseudomonadati > Pseudomonadota > Alphaproteobacteria > Hyphomicrobiales > Phyllobacteriaceae > Mesorhizobium > Mesorhizobium sp. M7A.F.Ca.CA.004.04.2.1. Next base: position 537 of record NZ_RZPH01000870.1, on the reverse strand, counting down.
TGATCATCGTCGACCTCGAAGATTCCGTGGCGCCGCACAACAAGGCGCTGGCGCGCGAGGTGGCGGCGCGCTTCATCCTGGAACGCAGGGCGCAAACCAGTTCAGCCATCTATGTCAGGGTCAACGACCTCACGACCGGGTTGACGGATGACGATCTGGCGGCGTTGGTGCCGGCACGACCCGACGGCATCATGCTGCCCAAGTCGAACAGCGGCCAGGATGTGCAGCATCTGTCGGCAAAGCTCAGGGTGCGCGAGGCCGAAAATGGCTTGGCCGACGGCGCGATCAAGATCCTGCCGATCATCACCGAAACGCCGGCAGGCGTGCTGGCGGCGGCGACCTATGCCGGGACAAGTGCGCGGCTTGCCGGCCTCACCTGGGGCGCTGAAGACCTGTCGGCGGCGATCGGCGCGCGCAGCGTCCGCGACGAGCATGGCCGCTACACGGACGTGTTCCGCCACGCTCGCACAATGACCATACTTGCCGCCGGTGCGGCGGAGGTCGCGGCGATCGACACCGTCTTCCCGAATTTTCGCG
>NZ_RZPH01000869.1:0-2629 GCF_004022825.1 Mesorhizobium sp. M7A.F.Ca.CA.004.04.2.1 | reverse complement strand
GAACAAAAGCGCCGACAGGATCGGCAGCGGCGACAGATAAAGCATTTCCGGCCAGACGAACCATTTGTCGAAGATGCGCGGGCTGGCGAAGGGCGTCGCCAGCGACACCGCCGCCATGCCGAGCGCGGTCAGCACCAGCGCGGTGCGAAGCCAGCGCACCGCTTTCTTCTGCAATTCGCCTTCAGTCTTGTAGATCACCCAGGCCGCGCCCATCGCCGCGTAGGCGGCGGCAAGGCAGAACGCCACCAGCACGCCGAACGCCATGCCGCCGAGGCCGACGTCGAGCCCGAGCACATAGACGCCCAGCATATAGCCCTGCGCCAGCGAGGCGATGAGCGAACCCAGGAAGAAGATACGGTTCCAGCGATGCTTGCGGCCAGCTGGCACCTTGGCGCGGAAATCGAAGGCGACGCCGCGCAGGATCAGCCCGAGCAAAAGCACGAAGACCGGAATGTAGAGCGCCGTCAGGATGACGCCATGCGCCAGCGGGAAGGCGACCAGCAGCAGGCCGACGGCCAGCACCAGCCAGGTCTCGTTGGCGTCCCAGAACGGGCCGATCGCGGCAATCATCGTATCCTGTTCGGCGTCTTCAGCGGCGGCGAACAGAATGCCGATGCCGAGATCGAAACCGTCGAGAATGACGTAGATCAGGATGGCGAGGCCCATCAGGCCGGCGAAGATCAGCGGAAGCGCGGTTGGCCAGTCGAAGGTCATCTTTTTCTCCTCACTCACCAGAGCCGGCTAATCGCGATGTGATCGGATGGGGCTCTATCGAGGCTTCAGATCGATTGCCGAAGTCGGCGCCGCCCCTCACCTGCCTGCCGGGCACTTCTCCCCGTATAGGGACGGGGAGAAGGGGGCTGGCCGCAATCTCGGCGCTTTTCTTGCAACGCTGGTGACTGGCGAAACCGTCGATGCGAGCGCCCCTCTCCCCGTCCCTATACGGGGAGAGGATGCCGGCAGGCAGGTGAGGGGCCGCGCCGGCGCCCGGCTGGAGTGCCATATCAAATCACTCCCCCGCAGCCGGCTGCGACATCGGCGCGTTGAGCACGCCGGGCAACGGCGAGTTGTCGCCGTCCTTCGCCGCCTTCAGCGCCAGGTGCACCAGCACGCCGAGATAGGCGATCAGCAACAGCACATAGAGAACGAGGTATATGGCGAGCGTCAGCGCGACATGGCTGCCGGCCACCGGGCCGACCGCGTCGGCGGTTTTCAGCACGCCCGTCACCAGCCAGGGCTGGCGGCCGATTTCGGTGGTGTACCAGCCGGCCAACGTCGCCAGCCAGCCCGACAGCCCCATCGGCACCATCAGCATGGCCAGCGGCTTCGGCAGGCTGTGCCGGCGCTTGAGGAAGAAGGCCGCCGACCAAGAGACGAGCAGCATCAATATGCCCGTGCCGACCATGACGCGGAAACCCCAGAACACCGGAAAGACCGGCGGATGATTGCCGGGATAGTCGTTCAGTCCCGGCACCACGCCGCTGGCCGAGTGCCGCAGCACCAGGCTGGCCCCATCGGGAATGGCGATCTCGAATTTGTTTTCCTTCGCCGCCTCGTCGGCAGCGCGAAGAGCACCAGCGGCACGTTGGGGCCGGTGTTCCAGTTGGCCTCCATGGCGGCGATCTTCTGCGGCTGATGCTCCAGCGTGTTCAGCCCATGCTGGTCGCCGGCGAAGATCTGGATCGGGATCAGGATCGCCGCGGTGAAGACGCCGGTGCGCAGCGCCTTCCACATCGATTCCGAGCGGTCGCCGGTGAGATAACGCAGCGCCGACAGGCCTGATATCAGGAACGACACCGTCAGCCCCGACGCCAGCAGCATGTGGGTCAGCCTGTAGGGCATCGACGGATTGAAGATGATTGCCCACCAGTCGACCGCATGCGCCACGCCGTCGCGCATCTCGAATCCGGCCGGCGTCTGCATCCAGGAATTGAGCGCGATGATCCAGAATGCCGAGACGGTGGTGCCGCCGGCGACCAGCACCGTCGCCAGCGTGTGGATGCGGTTGGAGACGCGGCGGAAGCCGAACAGCATGATGCCGAGAAAGGCCGCTTCGAGGAAGAAGGCGGTGAGGATTTCGTAGGCCAGCAGCGGCCCGGCGATGTTGCCGACCTTTTCCATGTAGCCCGGCCAGTTGGTGCCGAACTGAAAGCTCATGGTGACGCCCGAAACCACGCCCATGGCAAAGGACAGCGCGAACACCTTCACCCAGGTGAAATAGGCGCGCATCCAGGCGGAATCGTTGGTCGCGTTGTAACGCAGCTTGAAGAACAGCAGCACCCAACCCAGCGCAATGGTGATCGTCGGAAATAGAATATGGAATGAAATATTCGCGCCGAACTGGATACGCGAAAGTATGAGCGGGTCCATGATGGGCTCCGGCTGCTGCAAATACTCGCGAAGGATAGGCCCGAAGCGAGTTCAGGTCAAAGCGGCGTCCTGCCGCGAGGCTGAACGCCACAGGACAATTTTGCCGGTTGCGTGCCGCGCAACTCCGGGCCTGTGCGCCGCACCTGCAACGGCCGGCCGGCACGATTGTCGAGAACTGTCAGCAGGGCATTGACTTGCGGTTGCAAGCACCGACATTCGGCCTATATCAGGGGACCTCTTTCAAGCAGCCGTTTTCATC
>NZ_RZPH01000868.1:0-2629 GCF_004022825.1 Mesorhizobium sp. M7A.F.Ca.CA.004.04.2.1 | reverse complement strand
CGTCGACACCAAGGCGAGCCAGATCGCCGACGCCCGTGGACCGGGCCGCTTCACCGGCACTGAACCTGAGCCGCGCGCGGGTATCCGCTCCGGCCATATGCCCGGCGCGCGCAATCTGCCCTATTCGGCGCTGTCGGAAAATGGCGAGCTGCTGTCGAAGGACCGTCTGCGCAAGGTGATCGAGGAGGCCGGCATCGATCTGTCGAAACCTGTCGTCACTTCATGCGGCTCCGGTATTACCGCGGCGGTGGTGACGCTGGCGCTGGAAACGCTTGGCCATACAAACAACAGGCTTTACGACGGCTCCTGGACGGAGTGGGGCGGGCTTTCCGACACGCCTGTCGTGACCGGCCCCGTTGTGATCGGCAAGGAATGAAGACGGTGGAAAACGGCGCGCTGGAAGACATCGAAGTCACGGTGACGTTCCTCGAGATGCATGTGCCTCCGGCCTATTCGCCGCCTGTGCCGTATAACCGTCAGGTCGCGCTGCTGAAGACCAAGGACATTCCGCTGCATTTTTACCGCTATCTGATGGACCGGGTGGGGCGCAAATGGCACTGGGTCAATGTGCTGAGGCTGGATGACGACGAGCTTTCCGCCGGCATCCATCGTGAGGATCGCGACATCAGGGTCCTTTACCTCGACGGCGCGCCCGCCGGCTTCTTCGATCTCAAGCCGCATCTGCCGGAAGAAGTCGAACTCGCCTATTTCGGCATGATGGAACATGCCACCGGGCAAGGCATCGGCCGCTGGTTCCTGGGCTCCGCGATCGCCGCCGCATGGTCGCATGGGCCGAAGCGGGTGACGGTGCAGACCTGCACGCTCGATCATCCGGCGGCTCTGCCGCTCTACCAGAAGCTCGGCTTTGCACCGGTGGCGCAAAAGAGGGAAATCGTCCATCCGCTGCCTTTCACCGAGCGCGCGGCCAGCGTCATGCGGCCCTAGACTAGCCGGAAGCTGACACGGGTTCGAATCTGAACCCGCCGTTCATCGGCCCTTCAGGCTGTTTTTGGCATGTTGCCGGCACCATCAATGCGGCCAAGGCCGAAGGAGACGAAGATATGCTGACCCGCCGTACACTTGCCGCCGCGCTGATCGCGGCAATTGCCATGCCAAGCCTCGCCGCAGCCCAGGCGACAACGCCTTCGGCCGCGACGATCGAGCGGAAGCTCGAGGCGGCGCCGCGGGTGAAATTGCGGCCGAACGAGCGCGTCACCATCCGCGAATTCAAGCGGCGCCCGGATTTGCGCCGCATGGCCCGCTCGATCGATATCCAGTCGATCAACTTCGCCTTCGGTTCGGCGGCTATTGCCAACTCGCAATACGACAAGATCGAGACCATTGCCGACGCGCTGCGGCGCATCCTGCGCCGCGATCGCGGCGCCCGCGTGCTGATCGAGGGCCACACCGACGCCGTCGGCTCCTTCCAGTCGAATCAGGCTCTGTCCGAACAGCGCGCCGCTTCGCTCAAGCGCACATTGGTGCGCGAATTCGGCGTGCCGGGTCATGCTCTCGAGACAGTCGGCTATGGCGAAGAGTTTTTGCTGGTGCAGACGCAGAACGAAAACTGGCAGAATCGCCGGGTGACACTGCGCCGCTTCGACGATTTCATCCGTTGAGCCGCAGCTCTGAATTTTAGTTAGACGGCGCTTTCGACGGGACTTGATGAGAGCCGGTCGCCGACGGGCGACCGGCTCTTCGATATCTGGCAGGAATCGGGTGGGCGGCGAGAGTTCAAAGGGATAATTTCCGGTAGACCACACCGGAGATTTTCCATGACCATCCAGTTCAAAGCTTTGCCGACCGAAGGTGTCAGGACGCTGCAGCGCGGCGGGATCGATGCTTATGGCCAAATGCCCGAGCGAAAGATCTCCGACGGTGACGGCATGCCTTGCCGGCATTGCTTGAAGAACATCGCCGCCGGCGACGCCTATCTTGTTCTGGCGTACCGGCCATTCCCGCAGCTTCAGCCCTATGCTGAAACGGGGCCGATCTTCCTGCATGGCGAGGAATGCGACCGCGCTGCCGAGAGCGAGGCGCTGCCCGAGATTCTCGAAAGCCCCGACTACATCGTGCGCGGCTATGGCAGGGATGATCGCATCGTCTACGGCAGCGGCGGCGTCATCCCGACCACGGCAATTGCTGCACGGGCCGAGACGCTGTTCGAACGCGACGAGATCGCCTACGTCCATGTCCGTTCGGCGCGCAACAATTGCTACCAGTGCCGCATCGAGCGCGCTTGAGGCTGAGATTAGCCGCTGGAAACAGTTGTCGTACTCCCGTCGCATATTCGCGATAGAAAGCTATTGTCGATCGATTTGCCGACCGCGGATGAACCGGCGGTAAATCTCGACATCGAGGAAGCGGGGCTTTGGCTCCGCTTTTTTGTTGCCTGCGTTTGGCGCGGAAAGATTCGAGCAATAAAAAAAAGCCCGCCGGCATGGCCGACGGGCTGCAACTGTTTGGCTGGAGGGCCTTTTAGTTGAACTTGTACTTCGCGCCGAGACGCACGGTGTGGAAAGAGGAAGTCGAGGTAAGGGTGTCGTCGGGTGCGCCGAATTCCGAAGAAAAGTCCTTCTCGGCGAACTGCGAATAGCGATATTCGAGGCCAACGGTGACATTGCTGGAC
>NZ_RZPH01000867.1:0-2634 GCF_004022825.1 Mesorhizobium sp. M7A.F.Ca.CA.004.04.2.1 | reverse complement strand
CAGCCGCCGTACCTCGCCACGCCGCGAACCGGGCAGGACGAGCAGGGTCTTGACGCGATCAGGAGAAAGGTCGCGCGGTAGTTCCTGCGCCTTGGCTGCGGCCAGCAAACCCGCATCGTGGGTCAGGCGATGCCCGACATAGGTGCCCGGTGGCCCGCCGAGCCGCTCGAGCTCCTTGACCTCGAACGGCAGGATGCAGAGGATGTGGTCGACATAGGGCTTCATCGCCACCGCCCTGCCCGGCCGCCACGCCCACACGCTCGGGCAGACATAGTGGATGATCGGAATCGACGGGTTGGCCGCACGCACCTTTTTGGCGACGCGCAACGAAAAGTCCGGACTGTCGATGGTGACCATGCAGTCCGGCTTTTCGTCGGCAACGGTCTTGGACAGTTGGCTGATCCGCCGCATCAGGCGCGGCAGGTCGCGTAGAACGGCGCTGAACCCCATCAGGGCGATCTCGCCGGCATCGAATGGCGAGACCAGTCCCAGCGCCTGCAAATGACGGCCGCCGAGGCCGACGAGTTGCACCTCGCGCCCCACAGCCTGGCTGAGCGAGCGCACTATGTCGGCACCGAGCAGGTCGCCAGACTCCTCTCCGGCAACGATTGCGATCTTCAATGCCCTGTCAGCCATTGCGCGGCTCCGTGGCGGCACGCAGGCCAAGGACGAACAGGCCAAGTGCATTGGCGCGCGCGATGGTTTCAGGACCTTCGAGGATCAGCGAGCGTCCCGCCTCGACGGCAATGCCGGCGAGTCCGGCCGCGTGCGCTGCCTCGACCGTCTGCGGACCGATGGATGGAAGATCGGCGCGCAGTTCCTGACCGGGCTTGGCGCACTTGACGAGGACGCCGCGGGTCTTGCCCGCAATACGGCCGTGGCCGCGCAGCAGCTTCGCACGATCAAGCAGGCCGGCTGTTCCTTCGATGCCTTCCAGCGCGATTGCCCGGCCGCCAACCGCGATCGCCGCCTGGCCGACATCCAGCGCCCCGATGGCCTTTGCTGCCGCAAGGCCTGCCTCAATATCGCGCCAGTCCAATTTTCGCGGTTCGGCCTTGGTCAGCACGCCTTCGGCGGCGACAAGATTCGGCACTACTTCGTGGGCGCCAACGACCTTTACTCCGCGCGCTTCGAGGCCTCGTGCCAAGACCTTCAGAAGACCATCGTCGCCACGCGCGAGCGCCATGACGACCAAAGGAATCACCGCGAGCAGGCTGAGACTGGGGCGCAGCGCAAGCAATCGCGGCCGGCGCTTGATCTCGCCTGCAAGCACCAGATGGGTGATCCGGTGCCGCCGCAGCAAAGGGACGAGCGAGCCTATACCTTCCAGAGCGAGGCTTTCGTGATCGTATCGGGAGAGTTCCGCGATGCGGTCGACCTCGCCTTCCATCAGGATGACGAAGGGCGGATAACCTTGTTCAGCCGAACCGGCCGCGACTTCGACCGGCAGACTGCCGCCGCCGGCAATGATGCCGACCCTGGAGCCCGGCGGAAGATCAAGACGCGCAGCCGCTGTCTCAGTCTTCGTCATCGACATCGTCGCCATCGCCGCCCTTGAGCGACGGCACAGCATAATGCCGCTTGCCGCGACTGCTGATGAAATCGATGATCTTCATGGCGGTCGGCGACGACGCGAACTCCGCCTTGGCGAACTCGATGTTCTCGCCAACGGTGCGGGAACGATCGAAGATCATCCTGTAAGCCTTGCGCAGTACAAGGATTTCGGACCTTGGCAGGCCGGAGCGCTTGAGGCCGATGATGTTGAGGCCGCGTAGGCTGGCGCGGTTGCCGACCGCTATGGCAAAGGGGATGACATCGCCGACGATCGCGGAGCAGCCGCCGAGAAAGGCGTTGTCGCCGATGCGGACAAACTGATGCACTGCGGTCAGGCCGCCGATATAGACATTGTTGCCGACCTCGCAGTGGCCGCCCAGCGTTGCACCATTGGCGAACGTCGCATTGTTGCCGACGACGCAATCATGGGCGATATGGGCGTAGGCAAGGAAATTGCCATTGTCGCCGACCGTCGTCTCGCCGCGGCTGGAATCGGTGCCGAGATGCATGGTCACGCCTTCGCGGATCGTGCAGTTCCTGCCGATGACCAAGGTGGTGCGACCGCCCTTGTGCTTGGTGTTCTGCGGCGGTGCGCCCAATGTCGCCATCGGATAGACCTTGGTCGAGGCACCGATCGACGTCGCGCCCATCACCGAGACATGACTGACCAGTTCGACGTCGTCGCCGATCACCACATCGGCACCGACATGGCAGAACGGCCCGATGCGTGCACCTTGGCCGATTTGGGCGCCTTCCTCGACAATGGAGGACGCATGAATGGATGTCTTGATTTTCATAAGCACTCGATCGTCAGTCGCTGGTGACCATCATGGCTGAAATCTCGGCCTCGGCCGCCTTGGCGCCGTCGACCATGGCTTCACAAGCGAATTTGAGCAGGTTGCCGCGTTTCTTGATTTTCTTGACATGGATCTTCAACTGGTCGCCGGGAACCACCGGTTTGCGGAATTTGGCGTTGTCGATGGTCAGGAAATAGACCAGCGACGGCTTTTCGGTACCCAGGCTGCGGATACAGATGGCGCCGGCCGTCTGCGCCATCTGTATCCGCAGCCTGGGTACCGA
>NZ_RZPH01000866.1:0-2634 GCF_004022825.1 Mesorhizobium sp. M7A.F.Ca.CA.004.04.2.1 | reverse complement strand
TGCGTGGGAGGCTGGATCGGCCGGCGCTGCCGGGACCGACGTCCGCAGGCTACCCGACGAATTCGCACTGGCCTGGCGGCGCAGATATGCAAATATCGACACTAGGCAACATTGGAGGACAAAGGTCATGGCCGATGCTGGGATGTTGCGTTTCCACGTTCCGGAACCGGAAGTGCGGCCGGGCGGAACGCCTGATTTTTCCAATGTGCCGATCCCCAAGGCCGGCTCGGTGCCGCGCCCCGAAATCGATGTCGATCCGCGCACCATCCGCGATCATGCCTTCTCGATCATCCGCGTGCTGAACCGCACTGGCGAGGCCGTCGGTCCCTGGGCCGGCCTGCTCTCCGATGAGGAACTTCTGGCCGGCCTGCGCCACATGATGACGCTGCGGACCTTCGACGCGCGCATGCAGATGGCGCAGCGGCAGGGCAAGACCTCGTTCTACATGCAGCATCTGGGCGAAGAGGCGGTGGCTTGCGCCTTCCGCAAGGCGCTGGCGCCGGGCGACATGAATTTCCCGACCTATCGCCAGGCAGGGCTGCTCATCGCCGACGGCTATCCGATGGTCACGATGATGAACCAGATCTATTCCAACGAGGCGGATCCGCTGAAGGGCCGGCAACTACCGGTCATGTATTCGTCGAAGGAGCACGGCTTCTTCTCGATCTCCGGCAATCTGGCGACGCAGTACATCCAGGCGGTCGGCTGGGCGATGGCCTCGGCGATCTCGAACGATTCGCGCATCGCAGCCGCCTGGATCGGCGACGGCTCGACGGCCGAATCCGATTTCCACTCGGCGCTGGTGTTCGCCTCGACCTACAAGGCGCCGGTCGTGCTCAATGTGGTCAACAACCAGTGGGCGATCTCGACTTTTCAGGGCATTGCCCGCGGCGGCTCGGGCACATTCGCGGCAAGGGGGCTCGGCTTCGGTATCCCGTCGCTGCGCGTCGACGGCAACGACTATCTCGCCGTCCATGCGGTGGCCAAATGGGCGGCGGAGCGGGCGCGCAGCAATCTCGGGCCGACGCTGGTCGAATATGTCACCTACCGCGCCGGGGCGCATTCGAGCTCGGACGATCCCTCGGCCTACCGGCCAAAGACCGAGTCCGACGCCTGGCCGCTCGGCGACCCGATCGTGCGGCTGAAAAACCATCTCATCGCGCTTGGCGTCTGGTCGGACGAGCGGCACGCGCAGGCCGAGGCAGAAATCCTCGACACGGTCATCGCGGCGCAGAAGGAAGCCGAAAGCCACGGCACGCTGCATGCCGGCGGCAAGCCGTCGACGCGCGACATGTTCGAGGGCCTCTACGCCGAGATGCCGCCGCATCTCAGACGCCAGCGCCAGCAGGCGGGAGTCTGAGCCATGCCGAGACGGACCATGATCGAGGCCATTCGCGATGCCATGGATGTATCGATGGGGCGCGACGACAAAGTCGTCGTGTTCGGCGAAGATGTCGGCTTCTTCGGCGGCGTCTTCCGCTGCACGCAGGGCCTGCAGGCCAAATACGGCAAGAGCCGCTGCTTCGACGCGCCGATCAACGAATCCGGCATTGTCGGCTCGGCCATCGGCATGGCCGCCTATGGGCTGAAGCCGTGCGTGGAGATTCAGTTTGCCGACTACATGTATCCGGCCTACGACCAGCTGACCCAGGAAGCAGCTAGGCTGCGCTATCGCTCCAATGGCGATTTCACCTGCCCGATCGTGGTGCGCATGCCGACCGGCGGCGGCATCTTCGGCGGCCAGACGCACAGCCAGAGCCCGGAAGCGCTGTTCACCCATGTGTCGGGGCTGAAGACCGTGGTGCCGTCCAACCCGCACGACGCCAAGGGGCTCTTGATCGCGGCGATCGAAGACCCCGATCCGGTGATCTTCCTCGAACCGAAGCGGCTCTACAATGGTCCGTTCGACGGCCATCACGACCGGCCGGTGACGCCGTGGTCGAAACATGAGCTCGGCGAGGTCGCCGACGGCCACTACACTGTGCCGCTCGGCAAGGCGGCGATCCGCCGGCCGGGTTCCGCCATCACGGTGCTCGCCTACGGCACCATGGTCTATGTCGCGCAGGCCGCGGCCGAGGAAACCGGCATCGATGCCGAGATCATCGATCTCAGGACGCTGCTGCCGCTCGACCTCGACACGATCGTCGCTTCGGTCAAGAAGACCGGGCGCTGCGTCATCGTGCATGAGGCGACGCTGACGTCGGGCTTCGGCGCCGAACTGTCGGCGCTGGTGCAGGAAAACTGTTTTTATCACCTCGAAGCGCCGGTTGCTCGCGTTGCCGGCTGGGACACGCCCTATCCGCATGCGCAGGAGTGGGATTATTTCCCCGGCCCCGCCCGTGTCGGCCGTGCCTTGCTTGAAACCATGGGGGCCTGAGATGGGCGAACACATCATCAAGCTGCCCGATGTCGGCGAAGGTGTCGCCGAGGCCGAGCTGGTCGAGTGGCACGTCAAGATCGGCGACATGGTGCGCGAGGACACGGTGCTCGCCGCCGTGATGACCGACAAGGCGACAGTCGAAATCCCGTCGCCGGTCGACGGCGAGATCCTGTGGCTGGGCGCCGAAATCGGCGACACGGTGGCGATTGGTTCGCCCATCGTGCGGCTGAAGGTGGCGGGCGAGGGGAATGTTG
>NZ_RZPH01000865.1:0-2635 GCF_004022825.1 Mesorhizobium sp. M7A.F.Ca.CA.004.04.2.1 | reverse complement strand
ATCCAGACAATGTGCGCATGTATGTCTGCGGCCCGACCGTCTACGACTTTGCCCATATCGGCAATGCCAGGCCGGTGATCGTCTTTGACGTGCTTTTCCGCTTGCTGCGTCACGTCTATGGGCAGGCGCACGTCACCTATGTGCGCAACATCACCGACGTCGACGACAAGATCAACGCGCGCGCTCTGCGCGACTTCGGCGGCGAGATCGCTTCCGGAACACTTTCGCTCAACGAGGCGATCAGGCGGGTCACCGAAAAGACCGCCGGCCAGTTCCATAGGGACGTGGCGGTTCTCGGCTGCCTGGAGCCGACGGTCGAGCCGCGCGCCACCGAATTCGTCGAGCCCCGCGCCGACGGCAAGGTCGACATGATCACCTTGATTCAAAGCCTGATCGAACGCGGCCATGCCTATGTTGCCGCGGGCGAAGTCCTGTTCGATACGGCGTCGATGCCGGACTACGGCCAGCTGTCGAAGCGCAATCTCGACGAGCAGCAGGCCGGTGCTCGCATCGCCGTCGACGCGCACAAGAAAAATCCCGGCGATTTTGTCCTGTGGAAGTTGTCGTCGCCGGAGGAGCCTGGCTGGAACTCGCCATGGGGCAGGGGTCGGCCGGGCTGGCACATCGAATGCTCGGCAATGTCGGCCGCCTATCTCGGCGAGGTGTTCGACATCCATGGCGGCGGCCTCGACCTGATCTTCCCGCACCATGAGAACGAGATCGCCCAGTCGCGCTGCGCCCATGGCACGGACGTGATGGCCAACATCTGGATGCACAACGGCTTCCTGCAGGTCGAAGGTCAGAAAATGTCGAAAAGCGTCGGCAATTTCTATTCGATCAACGAACTGCTCGAGACCGAGACGTTCGGCGGCCGCAAATGGCCGGGCGAGGTGCTGCGGCTGGCAATGCTGATGACGCACTATCGCGAACCGATCGACTTTTCCGTGCGCAAGCTGGAAGAGGCCGAGAACACGCTGCGCAAATGGAAGCGGGCGGCCGACCTTGCGCCGGCCGCCGCAGGACTGCTGCCCGTGCAGGTCATCGATGCCTTGTCGGACGATCTCGCAACCTATGCCGCCTTCCAGGTCTTGACGCAGTTGGCTGGCGAGGCAGCGGACGGCAACGATGCGGCGGCTGCGCTGAAGGCGTCGCTGCTGTTCCTCGGCTTCGATGTCGCGTCGGCGACGGTTGATGAAGACCACGTCGCCAAGGCAATCGCCAAGCGTCTCGCATTCATCGCCGCCAAGAACTGGGCCGAGGCCGACCGCATCCGCGACGAACTGCTGGCTCAAGGTGTACAGTTGAAGGACGGCAAGGATCCGGTCACTGGCGAGCGCATCACCACCTGGGAGGTAAAAAGATGATCGACCATCTCGGCATCACCGTTGCCGATTTCGACGCTTCGAAGGCTTTCTATGACAAGGCGATGGCCCCGCTTGGTGCGGCGCTGCTTTACATGGTGCCGCTGGAATATACCGGGGGTGCCAAGGTCGGCGGCTATGGCCGTGACCGGCCGGTGTTCTGGCTGAGTACCGGCAAGGACAAGCCCAGGGATCACCAGCACGTCGCCTTCACGGCGCGCAGCCGCGCCGAGGTCGATGCCTTCCATGCCGCAGCCCTTGCCGCCGGTGGCAAGGACAATGGCGGGCCAGGCCTGCGGCCGCATTATCACCCGAGCTACTATGGCGCCTTCGTCTTCGATCCCGACGGCAACAATGTCGAGGCCGTCTGCCATGTCCCGGAGTGAGCGGTGATGAGCCTCGACAACCGGCCGGTCTACACCGGCGGCTGCCAGTGCGGCGCGGTGCGCTTTCGCGTTGAAGGCGCGCTCGGCGACGCTTCGGTCTGCCATTGCCGCATGTGCCAGAAGGCGTTCGGCTCGTTCTATGCGCCGCTGGTTTCGGTGCGTGGCGCCCGGCTCGACTGGACGCGCGGCGAGCCGAAATACTTCCGCTCCTCCAACCATGTCGATCGCGGTTTTTGCGCCGATTGCGGCACGCCGCTGACCTTCACCGCGCCGGACGGCGTTGGCCTCGCCATCGGCGCGTTCGACAATCCGGCGGAGATCGTGCCGCTGATCCAATGGGGCACCGAGGCAAAGCTGCCTTATGTCGATACGATCCCGCAATTGCCGGGCGAGGAGACGATGGCCGACGTGTCGTCGGCCTCTTATCTGGCGGATCTCGTCTCCTATCAGCATCCGGACCACGACACCGAACAATGGCCGCCAAAGGAAAGATCATGACCGATCAGGTAAGAACCGGCGGCTGCCAGTGTGGCGCCGTGCGTTTCCGCATTCATGGAGCGCTCGGCCGTCCATCGATCTGCCATTGCCGCATGTGCCAGAAGCAGTTCGGCTCGTTCTTCGGTGCACTGGTCACGGTGCCCAGGGACGGCGTCGAATGGACCCATGAAGAGCCGAGCTATTTCCAGTCGTCGGTCAACATCGATCGTGGTTTCTGCGCCCGCTGCGGGACGCCGCTGACCTACCGGCAGCCCGGTGGACTTGAGATCGCTATCGGTGCCTTCGACGACCGCTCCGATCTTGCCCCGCAGATCCAGGTCAACTACGCCGCGCGGCTGCCCTGGGTGGAGACGATCTTCGATCAGCCCGTCCACCAGGATCCTGATTATT
>NZ_RZPH01000864.1:0-2635 GCF_004022825.1 Mesorhizobium sp. M7A.F.Ca.CA.004.04.2.1 | reverse complement strand
GCCGTCATTCGGGCCGGTGGTGACCACCAAACTGGCATCGCGAGACGCGATTTCCGCAAGCGCTTCGTTCGTTCCGTCGGTCGAACCGTCGACATGGACGCATATCTGCAACGGACAGTCCGTACGCAACAGTTGCTGAACCAGCGCCGCAACGCGATCCCGCCGATTGAACGTGGGGATGCAGACGCTCAGTAGCGCCTGGGACTGCAATGGATTGCAGACTGCCTGTTTGCGAGCCGTATCGATTCCATCTGCTCCTGGTTAAGTGATCATGGAACAGCGCGGATCAGCCGGGAAACGCCGAACCCTATCCCCGCGCAAAATACGCCTTGTACCACTCGACGAACCGCCCGACGCCCTCGGTCACCGTCGTCGCCGGGCGGTAGCCGACCGCCTGCTCCAGCGCCGAGGTGTCGGCGAAGGTATCGGGCACGTCGCCGGGCTGCAGCGGCAAGAGTTCGACGATGGCTTTGCGGCCCAGCGCGTTTTCCAGCGCCTCGACATAGGCGGTCAGCTTCACCGGGTTGTTGTTGCCGATGTTGAAGATGCGCCAGGGGGCGCTGCTTGTGGCCGGATCCGGACGGCTGGAGTCCCAGGCGGCATTGCCCGTGGCCGGGCTGTCGCTGGCGCGGATCACGCCTTCGGCGATGTCATCGACATAGGTGAAGTCGCGCGTGTGGTTGCCGTTGTTGAACAGCTTGATCGGCTCACCGGCAAGGATGTTTTTGGTGAACAGGAACAGCGCCATGTCCGGGCGCCCCCAGGGACCATACACCGTGAAGAAGCGAAGACCGGTCGTCGGCAATCGGAACAGATGGCTGTAGCTGTGCGCCATCAGCTCGTTGGCGCGCTTGGTCGCGGCGTAGAACTGCAGCGGATGGTCGGCCGGACGATGCTCGGAAAACGGCATGTCGGTGTTGGCGCCGTAGACACTCGACGTGCTGGCATAGGTCAGGTGCGCGACGGCGCTGTTGCGGCAGGCCTCCAGCACGTTGGTGTAGGCGATGATGTTGCTTTCGACATAGGCATGCGGGTTTTCCAGGCTGTAGCGAACCCCGGCCTGGGCGGCGAGATGGATCACCCGGTCGAATGCATGGTCGGCAAAGCAGGCGTCGACCACGCTCTTGTCGGCGAGATTGCCGCGGATGAAATGATAGCCGGCATTGGTCTTACGGCTCGCCTCGTTCAGAAGCCGCAGCCTCGCCTCCTTGATCTGCGGATCGTAATAGTCGTTGACGTTGTCGATGCCGACGACCTCGTCACCGCGCTCCAGCAGCCGCTTCGCTACGTGATATCCTATGAAGCCGGCCGCGCCGGTGACCAGAACCTTCATCAGAAACGCCCATCCGTGACATGCCTGGGGAACAGACCCTTGATGTCGTAGATGACGCCCGGGGTCTTGCAAAGCGCCATCAGGCCGTCGACGCCCAACGCGCGGAACTGCCTGTGGCCGACGGCCACGATAACGCCGTCATAACGCATGTCGGGAATGTCCTTCATGCTGGCCACGCCGAAGGCACGCGCGCATTCCTGCGCGTCGACCCAGGGGTCCCATATGTCGATGCCGGCGTTGTATTCCTTCAGTTGGGCAACGATATCGGCGACCTTGGAATTCCTCAGGTCCGGGCAATTTTCCTTGAAGGCCGCGCCCATCACCAGAATCCGGCTGCCAACGACAGGTATTCCCTTGCGCATCATCAGGCGGGCCGTCTGATCCGCCGCGTGCCGACCCATGCCGTCATTGATACGGCGGCCAGCAAGAATCACCTCCGGATGATAGCCGAGTTCCTGGGCCTTGTGGGTGAGATAGTAGGGATCGACGCCGATGCAGTGGCCGCCGACGAGACCAGGCGTGAAGCGCAGGAAATTCCATTTGGTGCCGGCGGCTTCCAGCACTTCGGACGTGTCGATGCCGAGCTTGCCGAAGATAAGCGACAGCTCGTTCATCAGCGCGATGTTGAGGTCGCGCTGAGTGTTCTCGATGACCTTGGCCGCTTCGGCGACCGCAATGCTCGAGGTACGGTGTGTGCCTGCCGGCACGATCGAGGCATAGAGCGCATCGATACCTTCGGCCGCTTCCGGCGTCGAGCCGCTGGTGACCTTGACGATCGTTTGCAACCGATGCTCGCGGTCGCCCGGATTGATGCGCTCGGGACTGTAGCCGAGGAAGAACCCCTCATTGTAGCGCAGGCCCGAATGTTTCTCGATCAGCGGCGCGCACACCTCTTCCGTGCAGCCGGGATAGACCGTCGATTCGAAGATCACCACCGCGCCTGGCGATATGACCTCACCGACCAAAGTCGATGCCATGATCAGCGGTTTCAGATCCGGACGGTTGGCCCTGTCGATCGGCGTCGGAACCGTGACGATGAAAATCCCGCAATCGCGCAGAGCGGCCTTGTCGGTGGTGAATGTCAGCCGCGACGCAGCACTGATCTCATCGCTGCTGGCTTCCAGCGTATGGTCGTCGCCACGCCTCAGCGCGTCCACCCTCGACTGGTCGATGTCGAAACCGACGACATCCCTGCCGGCGCCGAAGGCGACCGCCAGCGGCAGGCCGACATAGCCAAGCCCGATGATCGCTATTTTCCTGGAGGCGAGATCCATCTGCTTCCTGCGCTTGCTATGCCAGAGC
>NZ_RZPH01000863.1:0-2636 GCF_004022825.1 Mesorhizobium sp. M7A.F.Ca.CA.004.04.2.1 | reverse complement strand
CCTGTCAACCCCGTGGCGACGGCCAGCACGATCAGCGGCAGGAGGCCGACATAGATACCGCCGATCTCGATGGATTGACTCTCTATTCCATGGCCGGGCAACGATCGGCTGTTCGCGGACCATATCTGCAGCATCAGGTTCTGCAGCGCGATCGAAAGTCCGAAGGTGGCGATCAGCGAGGGCAGCGGATCGCTGCCCACCACGCGGTTCAGCACGGCCTTCTGCAGCACCCAGCCCATCAGCACCGCGAGCGGCACCAGTAAGATCAGCACAGGCAGCGGTCCCAGACCCCAGGCCGTGGCTATCGAAATGCCTATCAGCGACAAAAGGATCACCAGATCGCCATGGCTGATGTTGACGATCCGCATGACGCCGAACATCAGCGCCATGCCGAGCGCATACTGGGCATACATGCCGCCCAGCAGGACTCCCTGCACCAAGGCGTCAAACCACTCCATGGCCTGCTCCAAAATAGGCTTTGCCGATCTGCTCACGCGTGATCTCGGCGGACCTGCCGGTCAGGGTCACGCGCCCCTCCAGCATGCAGTAGAGGCGGTCCGTAGCGGTTCGGGCGAGGCCGACATCCTGCTCGACCACGATCATCGCCGTTCCGGTGGCGCGGATTTCGGGCAAGGCGGCATAGATCTCGCGGATCACCTTCGGCGCAAGACCAAGGCTGATCTCGTCGCAGAGCAGCACGCGCGGCTGGCAGAGCAGCGCGCGGCCGATCGCCACCATCTGTTGCTGTCCGCCCGAGAGGCTCTGGACCTGCGTGCGGGCCTTCTCCTTTAGGATCGGGAACAGCAGGTGCAACCGCGGCAACGTCCATCCGCCCTTAGCGCCCATGCGCGCGGCCTGGTCGATGGCGACGCGCAGATTGTCCTCGACCGACATGCCGGTGAAGAGCCGACGGCCCTCCGGCACGATGGCGACACCCTTCTGGACCATGCGGTCGGTGGTGGTGCCGCCAACGGCCTCGCCGTGCAGCAGCACCATCTCGCGCGCAACCGGGAGCAAGCCCATGATCGAACGCAGGAGTGTGGATTTTCCTGCCCCGTTAGCGCCGATCAAGGCCACGGCCTCACCCTGGTGCAGCTCGATGTCGACGCCGTAGAGCGCCTGGAAATCGCCATAGCGGGCCAACAGGCCGTGGGTGGAAAGAACGGCCGTCATGCCTCGATCCCCATGTAGACGCGCTGGACCTCGGGCAGCGCAATCACTTCGGCTGGCACGCCTTCGGCGATCTTCTCGCCGAAGTTCAGCACCAACAGCCGGTCGGCCACCGCCAGCAGCGCGTGCAGCACATGCTCGATCCACACAATGGTGATGCCGCGGTCGCGTATGCGGCGCACCAGCGCCACCAGCGCCTTCGATTCATCGTCGGTCAGCCCGCCCGCGATCTCGTCCAACAGCAGCAGCTTCGGATCCGACGCCAGCGCGCGCGCCAGCTCCAGCCGCTTGCGATCGAGCAGAGTGAGCGCGCCGGCCGAGACATTGGCCTTGTCGGAGAGCTCGCAATCGCGCAGGACCTGGGCGCAGAAAGCATAGCTCTGCTTCTCGGACCGGCCGCCGCCGAAAGCGGCGGCGACCAGCAGGTTTTCGAAGGTGGTCATGCCGGAATAGGGACGCGGGATCTGATAGGTCCGCCCGATCCCCATCTGGCAGCGCCGGAAGGGCGGCTCGCCGCGAAGCGCGGTGTCGCCGAGCTGGATCTCGCCGCCGGACGTCTTCAAATCGCCGCTGATCATGTTGAACAGCGTCGTTTTGCCCGCCCCATTCGGGCCGAGGATGCCCAGCACCTCGCCCCGATGCACGTCGAAGCTCACCTCATGCAGGACGCGGACAGCGCCGAAGGACTTCGACACGCCGTGCGCTTTCAGCAGGATTTCCCTACCCATAACTCTGCCCGCGTTCCCGCTCATGTCACCAGGCGATCGGCTGGATAGCCTGCTGCGGCGCGAAGAGCTGATTGACAGTGTTGTCGACGATCTTCAGGTCATAAGGCCATTTCTCGCCCTTCACCCACTGGCCGCCGAAGATCGGCGTCTTGCAGATGTTCTTGTGGGGTGAGCCGTCGAACTTGATATGACCGACCAGCGTCTGCAGATCGGTAGCGACCAGAGCGTCACGATTGGCCGCACGGTCGAGCGGATTGGAAGAGCGCTTCAGTATGTCGAGGGCGACCTCGAGCAAGGCATGCGAATAGCCCAGCGGCTGCGTCCACTGGCGCTTCGTATCGGCTTCCCATTGGCTGGCGATGTCGCTGCTGACCTGGCCGGTCAGCGACGACTTGAACGGGAAGGCCGGGGTCCACCAGACCTCCGAGGACATGCCGTTGCCTAGAGGACCCATGGCCTCGACGCCACCCGGGAACAAGAGCGCCGCCGCCACCGTGACCGCCTTCGGCTTGAAGCCCTGCTGGTTGCACTGGGTGACGAAGGTCTTCAGATCGTCGGGATAGGTAATGCCGCCGATGATCTCGCAGCCCTGCTTCTTGAACTCGGCTATCTGTGCGGAAAAATCATTGGTGCGGGGCTGGAAATAGCCGGGCACCACGACCTCGTAGCCGGCCTTGCGGGTCGGCGCTGGCAAGCCATATTCGTCGTTGCCCCAGGTCTCGCCGTCGATGTTCTGGG
>NZ_RZPH01000862.1:0-2644 GCF_004022825.1 Mesorhizobium sp. M7A.F.Ca.CA.004.04.2.1 | reverse complement strand
GGCTGGTGTGGGGCTTCAGGCAAGCCATTTGCGCCCACGCCGTGGCAAAAGCCTTGCCTTCGGCAAGGCCTGACGCCATAAGCAGGAAAACGGGCGCTGCCGGCGCGAGGGTTTTGAAATGAAGACTTTCCTTACGCAGTTTTTCACCTGGTGGAACAGCAAGACGATAGGAACCCGCCTGCACACGTGGCGGTACGGCAAGAAGGTCGGCCAGGACGAGACCGGCAATTTCTATTACGAAGGCGGCATCGATTCGGAAGGCCGCACGCGCCGCTGGGTCATCTACCGCAATTATTCGGAGGCTTCGGCGATACCGCCCGGCTGGCACGGCTGGATGCACCACCGCGTCGACGTCGCGCCGTCCAGCGAGGACTACAAGCCGCGCGATTGGCAAAAGCCGCATCAGCCCAATCTGACCGGCAGCCCGGCGGCCTATCGCCCGAAGGGCTCGGTGCTGACCAATCAGCACCGCCCGCAGGTCACCGGCGACTACGATGCCTGGACACCCGGGTCGTAGGCGACAGGGTGCAAGCCGGTCCTTTATCGCCACAATTGGTGTTTAGCTGCTTGCTGATCAGAAAACGGCGACTAGCCTTGGCGATCGACAGAATCACCCGGGCGCGAACCACCGGTATCTTTGCATGAGCTTTTCTTACTCAATATCGGCCAGTCTGGCGCTAGCCGCCGGTCTTGCCGTCAGCACCGTGGCCTTCGCCGCTTCGCCTGAGCCCGCGGCACCCGCGCCGGCGCTGCCCGCCGGAGCGGACCGGGTCACCAATGCCGTTGCCGAGTTTGCCGGTATCGACAAGATTACCGGCCGCATCATCACCTTCGATGTCTATATCGACGAGACGGTGCAGTTCGGCGCTTTGCAGGTGACGCCGCGCGTCTGCTATTCGCGGCCGCAGGCCGAGGCGCCGAAGACCGATTCCTTCGTCGAGGTCGACGAGATCACGCTCGACCGCAAAATTCGCCGCATCTTCACCGGCTGGATGTTTGCCGAAAGCCCCGGCCTCAATGCCGTCGAGCATGCCGTCTACGACGTCTGGCTGAAGGAATGCAAGCAGAAGTCGGATGTGCCGGCGCCCGACGGCGCCAAGGCTGACGCAACCAAAGCCGAGGCGCCCAAGCCCGCGGCGGCCAAACCGAAAGCCGCGACCGCTCCGGACGTGACAGATCCTGGCGTGACGGAGCCGGACGCTTCGGACCCCGATACGACCGACACCAACTGATCCTCCGGAACCCTCCTTGCCACCATACGTTGGGGCACGGATGAGCGCGCATCTATGCGCAGGGAGGATCTTCCGATGTCAGACAGCAAGCGGATCACGGCTGGCAAGGCAGAGTTGCTGGAACTTGAAAAGGGATTCTGGACGGGCGACGCGGCCTACTATGCGGCCAATGTCGACACCGAATGCCTGGTGGCGTTTCCGCAGATGGCACAGGCGATGGACAATGCGGATCTCGCCAAGACCGCAACCAGGCCCAACCGCTGGCGCGACCTGAAAATCGACCTCAAGGGTATTATCGAGCCGGGCAGCGACATCATCATGCTGACCTACGAGGCACATGCGACACGCGAGAACGGCGAACCTTACGTCGCGCTGGTCAGCACCGGCTATGTCCATCGCGTCAACGGCTGGAAGATGATGTTCCATTCGCAGACGCCATTGGAAGCCGCCACTGGGAAGTAGGCTCAATCTTCAGGGATAGAATACGGCCTCGCCCTTCAGCGCGTCGGCCAGCATCTTTTCATATTTGCCGCGCGGCACGTCGACCGCGCCGAAGCGCTTGAGGTGCTCGGTGGTGAACTGGGTGTCAAGCAGAGCGAAGCCGCGTGCCTTCAAGCGCTCGACGAGATAGAAAAGGCAGGTCTTGGAAGCGTCCGTCTCCCTGGCGAACATGCTCTCGCCAAAAAACACCCGGCCGAGCGACACGCCATAGAGGCCACCGACCAGCCGGTCCTCGCGCCACGCCTCGACCGAATGACAATGGCCTATCCGATGCAACTCGACATAGGCTTCGCGGATCGGCGCATTGATCCAGGTCGAGCGCCGTTCCACGCGCTTTTCGGCGCAGCCGTCGATGGTCGCTTCGAAATCGAAATCGAAACGGATGTCGAAGGGGTTCTTCCTGATCGTTTTCCTGAGGCTTTTCGGCGCGTGAAAACCATCGAGCGGAATGATGCCGCGCGTCTCCGGCCGCACCCAGAACACCTCCGGGTCGCCGGCACTTTCGGCCATCGGGAAGACGCCCGAGGCGTATGCCTTGAGCAGAAGGTCGGTGGGGATGCGATAGCCGGGCGCGTAGGGGCGGGTCATCGCGTCTCCGCGCTAGTCTTCCTTGGCCAGGTATTTTTCCAGCCAGTGGATGTCGTAGTCGCCATTGGCGATGTCGGCATTGCCGACGAGATCGCGAAACAGCGGCAACGTCGTCTTGATGCCGTCGACGACGAACTCGTCCAGGGCGCGGCGCAGGCGCATCATGCACTCGACGCGATTACGCCCATGCACGATCAGCTTGCCGATCAGGCTGTCATAGTATGGCGGGATCTTGTAGCCGGAATAAACGCCGGAATCGACGCGGATGCCCAGGCCGCCCGGTGTGTGGAAATGGGTGATCGTGCCGGGCGAGGGGGTGAAGG
>NZ_RZPH01000861.1:0-2647 GCF_004022825.1 Mesorhizobium sp. M7A.F.Ca.CA.004.04.2.1 | reverse complement strand
ACTCGGTCGGCGCAATGACGATCGCCGCCGGGTTGCTGGCAACGGCGTTCTCGAGGATCGAGACCTGGCCGTTGACGTCGGTTTCAGCCTGGGCACCGAGTTCCGGCACGTTGACGCCGAGATCCTTGCCGGCCTTGCGGGCGCCGGCCAGAACGATCTGCCAGTAGAACGACGTGGTGTCCTTGACGATGATCGGAATGGTGACGTCCGCCGCCGAAACCGGCGCCGAATGCATGACGCCGGCGAGCATCGAAGCTGCTGCCAGCGCCATGACGGCGCGGCGGTTGAGAATGCTGGTCACGAATTTCATGAGGTTTCCTCCCTAAGTCGCCCGGTGAACGATACGGAAGCTCCGTCCGGATAGGCGTGATCCAAAACAGAACTTTATCAATAAAAAACAATTGCCATGTTTTGATAATGCATCGAACAGATCGATGCAAGCGCTGTTTGATCAGTCCTTGCGAGGCCTGGCAGAGGCAAATCCACCGCGCTGCTCCCCATTGGCGCCGTCGCACTTCCGTTCCGTTCCGGGAACGTATGGAATATTAATTCCATCATTTCGTCAATATAGAATGTCCATTCCTTCGTGTGACCGCAAGAATATGGAGTTTCACACCAGCTCCTGCACCAGCGTGTGGGGACGATATCTGGCGTATTCCGTCTCCGGCACGTCGATGTCGAGCAGTTGGAGGTTGCGCGTCAGGTTCGCCAGCTTGGCGGTGCCGGTCAGCACGGTGGCGACGGCAGGTTCATGCAAGGGGAATTGGAACGCTGCGGCGGCGAGCGGATAGCCACCCTCGGCGGCGATCCTTTCCATTGCGCCGACGCGGTCGAGCACGTCATGGCTGGCAGGGCGGTAGTCGAAATGTGCGCCTTGCACCGGCCCGGTCGCCAGGATACCGGAGTTGAACACGCCGCCAATGACCAAGGAGGTCTGCCGCGCCCGGCATAGGGGCAGCAACTCCGCTTCGGCGCTGCGGTCGAGCAAGGAATAGCGGCTGGCGAGCAGGATGCAGTCGAGCGGCGCCTCGCGCATCACGTCCAGACAGATCTGCACTTCGTTGACGCCAAGCCCATAGGCGGAAATGACGCCGGACCGTTTCAGCTCTTCAAGTGCCTTGAGGCCGCCGTCCATCAGGTCGCGAAAGTGCAGCTTGGTCTTCTCGACACCATGGGTGTAGGCGCCGATGTCGTGGACAAACAGGATGTCTATCCTGTTTAGGCCAAGCCGCGCATAGCTGAATTCGACCGACCGCATGATGCCGTCATAGGAATAGTCGTAGTCGAGCGCGAAGGGCAGCGGATCGACATAGGAGTGATCGGGAACCTGATCGTCCGGCACCGGGCGGAACAGCCGGCCGACCTTGGTCGACAGCACATAGGAATCGCGCGGCTTGTAGCGCAGGAAGTCGCCGAAGCGGCGCTCCGACAGTCCGAAACCGTAGAAGGGTGCGGTGTCGAAATAGCGCAGGCCGGCATCCCAGGCGCCCTGCAGCGTCTCCATCGCCGCTTCGCGCGAACAGGCGCGGTAAAGGCCGCCAAGTGCAGCGCCGCCGAAGCTGACCTCGGTGACTTCCAGCGCTGTCTGGCCGATGCGGCGTCTTTCCATGCACAACCTCCCCGTTGCCCGCCGCTGACCGGCGCGCAGTCTACTTTACATCAGTAAAATCTAAAGTGTTGCGCCCAGATGCCAGGGCACGAACTCGTTGTCGCCGTAGCCGAAGTCCTCGCTCTTGGTCTTGCGGCCGGAAGCCGTCTCGACGATCAGTTCGAAGATCTCGCGACCCATGCCGGCGATGGTCTTTTCACCCGAGGCGATGACGCCGCAATTGACGTCCATGTCCTCTTCCATCTGGTGGTACATGGTGGAGTTGGTGGCGACCTTGATCGACGGCGTCGGGCGGCAGCCGAAGCATGAGCCGCGGCCGGTGGTGAAGACGATGACGTTGGCGCCGCCCGCCACCTGGCCGGTCGCCGAAACCGGGTCGTAGCCGGGCGTGTCCATGAACACGAGGCCGCTGCCAGTGACTTTTTCGGCGTAGCCGAAGACGCCGTTGAGGGGCGTCTGACCGCCCTTGGCGACCGCGCCGAGCGACTTCTCCAGGATGGTGGTGAGACCGCCGCGCTTGTTGCCGGGCGAGGGGTTGTTGTCGATCGAGGCGCCATGCTTGGCGACGTGGTCCTCCCACCATTTCACGAAACCGTCGAGCTTCTGCGCAATCTCAGGCGTTGCCGCGCGATAGGCAAGCAGATGTTCGGCGCCGTAGATCTCCGTGGTCTCGGAGAGGATGCCGATGCCGCCGACGCCAGCCAGGATATCGACAGCCGCGCCCAGCGCCGGATTGGCCGTGATGCCCGACATGCCGTCGGAGCCGCCGCATTGCAGGCCGACGACGATCTCGCTGACCGGGATCGGCTCACGCTTCAGCTGGCCGACTTCCTCGGCGATCTCGGCCAGCACGCCCATCGCCTTTTCCACCGATTTGCGCGATCCGCCGGCGTCCTGGATGTTGAAATGGCGCTTGCCGGCAGCGACGCCCTTCTGGCCGTAGAGGGTGAGCTGGTTGACCTCGCAGCCGAGGCCGACCATCAGCACGCCGCCGAAATTCGGGTGGCGGGCATAGCCGGCAAGCGTGCGGTGCAGCAC
>NZ_RZPH01000085.1:0-10959 GCF_004022825.1 Mesorhizobium sp. M7A.F.Ca.CA.004.04.2.1 | reverse complement strand
GACCACAACAACGCGATGCTTTGCCGCTTCCTCGACACGTTCGGCTTCGACTACGAGTTCGCCAGCGCGACGCAATACTACAAGTCCGGCCGTTTCGATGCGATGCTCAAGCGCGCCGCCGAACGCTATGAGCAGATCATGGCGGTGATGCTGCCGACGCTCGGACCCGAGCGGCAGGCGACCTACAGCCCGTTCCTGCCGATCTCGCCGAAGAGCGGCCGGGTGCTTTACGTGCCGATGAAGCATGTCGACGCCGAGGCCGGCACCATCACCTTCGACGACGAGGGCACCGAGACCACGCTTTCGATCACCGGCGGCCGCGTGAAGCTGCAGTGGAAGCCGGATTTCGGCATGCGCTGGGCAGCGCTTGGCGTCGATTTCGAAATGTTCGGCAAGGACCACCAGACCAATGCGGTGGTCTATGACCGTATCTGCAACATTCTGGGCGGACGGGCGCCGGAGCATTTCGTCTACGAACTGTTCCTCGACGAGAACGGCCAGAAGATCTCGAAGTCGAAGGGCAACGGGCTGACCATCGACGATTGGCTGACCTATGCGCCGACCGAAAGCCTCGGGCTCTACATGTACCAGCGGCCGCGGCAGGCCAAGAAGCTGTATTTCGACGTCATCCCGCGGGCCGTGGACGAATACTATACGTTCCTTGCCGCTTATCCCCGGCAGGACTGGAAGGAACGGCTGGGCAATCCGGTCTGGCATATGCATGATGGCAACCCGCCCGCGATCGACATGCCGGTGCCGTTCTCGCTGCTGCTCAATCTGGTCAGCGCCTCCAACGCGCAGAACAAGGATGTGCTGTGGGGGTTCATTTCACGTCATACGCAAGGCGTGACGCCAACGACGCATCCCGAGCTCGACCGGCTGGTCGGCCATGCGATCCGCTATTTCGACGATTTCGTGAAGCCGACGAAAACCTTCCGGCCCGCCGACGAGGTCGAGCGCGAGGCGCTGGCAGCCCTCGACGAAGCGCTTGGGGCGCTGCCGGCGGACGCCAATGGCGAAGCGATCCAGAACGCCTCGCTCAACGTCGCGCGCAGGATCGAGCGCTACCAGGATCATTCCAAGCAGAGCCCGGAAGGCGGCCCCGGCGTATCGGGCGCCTTCTTCCAGATGATCTATCAGGTGCTGATCGGCCAGGAGCGCGGCCCGCGCTTCGGCTCGTTCGCAGCGCTCTACGGCGTGGCCGAGACACGTGCGCTCATTGAGCGGGCGCTGGCTGGTCAGCTGGCTTGAGCACGCCGTCGACCTCTTCCAGGATCGAACCCGGCGCCTGAGGGGCCGGGCGTGGCGCGGCCGGCATCGCCGGCATGCCGGACAGATCGGGCGCCGATCCGAAAATGCCCTTCTTCGCCGTGCGCGCCTTGTCGCCGGCTTCGACATAGGGTCCGCCCTTGGCGGCGCGCGCCCAGCCGTTGTCGACCAGCCATTGGCCGATATCCTGATTGCCGATCCGGCATTCGGCGGCGATCAGGTCGCGGCCGCCCTGCGGCGGCACCGTGCAGACCACCGCGCGGCCGCGCAGGAAGGCGCGGAACGCCGTCCGCGCCCGGACACCGCACGGCCAGGGCTTGCCGTCCTCGCTGCAGGTCTCATCCTGCCTGACGATATCGATGCCGGAAACCGCGACCGAGTAACCCTTCGCCTCGATCAGGCCGGCGGCCGGCGCAACCGGCTGGAACAGCTTGGTGCCGTTCCAATCGTCGGGCATTTTCGGCTTGGGCGGCACAGCCAGCGCGAGTTTGCTCAACGGCTCGCGCGGCTCGACCCGTTCAAGCCCCTCGGCGGGCAGTTCCGGTGGCGCGACAATTTGGGGATCGATCGCCCTCGAATGCAGCGCCGGCTTTGGCGGCTGCGGGGCTGCTATGGCCGATGTGGCCGGCTCCTGCGGCACCGTCCCGGCAGCCTGCTGCGCCATCGTATCGGCGCCCGGATCAAGCTGGTCCACCGTGATGACGCTTTCACTCCCTTTCAACGTGCGACCGCCGGCGACGACCATGGCCGCCATCACCGGGACCATCAGAACCGCCAGGGCATGACGAAGGAGCCGCACCAGCTTGACCTACTGGCTAGCCCAGACAATCCGCGCCACCCATTCGACATCGCGCATGGGAATATCGCGGTCGGGATGATCGGGATTGAGCGAGACCAGCGCAATCGACTTGACGGTCTGGCGCTCGAGCACCTTGGCCATCACCTCGCCTGATGTGGTCTTGACGACGACGCGATCGCCCTTGCGGGTGACGGCGCCCGGTTCGACGATGAGGACGTCGCCATTGCGGTAGAGCGGCAGCATGGAATCGCCTTGCACCTGCAGCGCGTAGGAGCTCTCGGTCGATTGCGCCGGCAGTTCGATCAGATCCCAACCCTGCCCGACTGGAAAGCCGGCATCGTCGAAGAAGCCGCCGGCGCCGGCTTGGGCAAAGCCGAGCAACGGCACGGAGCTTCTGCGGGCGACCGAAGCGGCATGGCTGGTCGAAGCACCATTGCTGATCCCAGGCCGGCCTTCGATCAGACCGGTGAATTCGTCGAGTGAGGCGCCCGTCGCCTCGATGATCTTGGCCAGCGATTCGGTCGAGGGCCAGCGTGGTCGGCCATCCGACGACAAACGCTTCGACTTGTTGAAGGCAGTGGAATCGAGCCCCGCACGCTTGGCCAAACCCGAGGCCGAAAGCGAATAACGCTTGGCA
The DNA here is from genome assembly GCF_004022825.1 of Mesorhizobium sp. M7A.F.Ca.CA.004.04.2.1. Taxonomy (NCBI): domain Bacteria; kingdom Pseudomonadati; phylum Pseudomonadota; class Alphaproteobacteria; order Hyphomicrobiales; family Phyllobacteriaceae; genus Mesorhizobium; species Mesorhizobium sp. M7A.F.Ca.CA.004.04.2.1. The sequence continues at coordinate 8,254 of NZ_RZPH01000085.1, read as the reverse complement.
AGAGCATCGATGGCAGCCCAGACTCGGTCGTGCGAGAGCATGCTCGCTCTCCTTCGGTGCAGGAAAAAATACCTTTCCCTTCTAGTCTTGGAATGTCGTTTTGTCCACCGGTCGTGAGTGGTTGCAAACGTTTCCGTCGATCGCGGAAAGTCCGACTACCGGGATCGACCGACACCCTTGGCCAAGCTGCGCAGACCCTGGTGCGATGTCATGAAAATCCGCTCCGTTTGCGTCGGTGGCCGCGGGTTCACGGCACGACCAAGTGCCGCAACGACCTCGCCAATCTCAAGAAAGTTGCGAGCCTTGCGATCGTAGACGCCGGCTGTCGTCAGGATCAACGCGGCCGTCTCGCCATTGTCGAGGACGAAGCGGTGCTTGCCTACAACCTGGGTGCCTTCCCAGGTCTCGATCGAGGACACCACTTCGAAGCGGCGCCACAGCCTGATCTCGCGTGCATAGACCGCTTGCAGTCCGCCCATCATCGGCGCCCAGCCATTCTTCCTTGCCAGCGTGATGAGGCCTGCACGAACAAACAGGTCGATGCGGCCGAGATCGGCCAGCATCATGTAGCGCGCATTGTTGAGATGGATGTTGAAATCGATGTCGGTCGGCAGGCAGCGGAAAGCCAGCCGGCCTTCGCCGCCCATCACATAGGGGCCACGGCTGCGTGCCGTGGCCATCATGCGCACCATGCGCGCCCAGACATACATTACAGCGCCCCATGTCCTCTTGGACGCGCAAAGGTCGCTGCAAGACGCTTGATTTTGCCCATGCGTCAGGCTGCCTGCTTCACGTCGCCTTTCGCATAGGGATCGAAGCGCTGGTAGAAGGTCTCGCCTTTCTCGGCCATGTCGAGCAGCAGCTTGGGTGCCTTGAACTCGGCGCCGTATTTCTTCTGCAGGTTCTTGGCGATCTTCACGAACGCCTTGGCGCCGATGCCGTCGATGTAGGACAGCGCACCGCCGGTGTAGGGCGCGAAGCCGAAAGCGAGGATCGAGCCGACATCGGCCTCGCGCGGGTCGGTGACGATGCCTTCTTCCATCACCCGCGCCGCTTCCAGCGCGATGGTGACCAGCAGCCGCTGCTGCAGTTCCTCATAATCGACCTTCTCGGGTGCAAGCTGCGGATAGAGCTCCCTAAGGCCCGGCCATAACTTCTTCTTGGCGGGCTTTGCCGGGTAATCGTAAAAACCCTTGCCGTTCTTGCGGCCGAAGCGGCCGTGATCGTCGACCATGGCGTTGATCAGCGCCATCTGCTTGGGATCGACCGCCTTGTCGCCCAGATCCCTGATGGTCTGCTTCATGATCTTCTGGGCAAGGTCGATGGCCGTCTCGTCGGTCAGCGCCAGGGGGCCGACCGGCATGCCGGCCGCCTTCGCTGCATTCTCGATCATCGGCGCGGGAACGCCCTCGATCAGCATCTTGTAGGCTTCCGACATGTAGCGCAGCACGCAGCGATTGACGTAGAAGCCGCGCGTGTCGTTGACGACGATCGGCGTCTTCTTGATGGCGCGAACGAAGTCGATGGCGGTGGCCAGCGCCTTGTCTCCGGTCTTCTTGCCCAAAATGATCTCGACCAGCATCATCTTGTCGACCGGCGAGAAGAAATGGATGCCGATAAAGTTTTTCGGCCGCGCCGAATTCTTCGCCAGGCCGGTGATCGGGATGGTGGAGGTGTTCGACGCGAAGATCGCCGATGGCTTCAGCACGGCCTCGGCCTGTTCGGTGGCGCTCTTCTTCACGCTCGAATCCTCGAAAACGGCCTCGACCACCAGATCGCAGCCGGCAAGGTCGGCATAGTCCGCCGTCGGCGTGATCAGCGACAGCAGTTTGTCCTTGTCCTCCGGCTTGGCGCGGCCCTTCTTGACCTGATCCGAGATCAGGCCGTCGGAATGCGCCTTGCCCTTGGCAGCCGACTCCAGATCACGGTCGAGCAGCACCACCGGGATGCCGGCCTTGGCGGTGACATAGGCGATGCCCGCGCCCATGAAGCCGGCGCCGAGAATGCCGATCTTCTTGAATTTGGTTTCGGGCACGCCGGCCGGGCGGCGGGCGCCCTTGTTCAGTTCCTGCAGCGACACGAACAACGAGCGGATCATCGCCGCCGCCTCCCTCGTCTGCATGATCTCGGTGAAATAGCGCTGCTCGATGCGCAAACCGGTGTCGAACGGCACCAGCAGGCCTTCATAGACGCATTTGAGGATCGCGGCGGCGGCCGGATAGTTGCCGTAAGTCTCACGACGCAGGATGGCGATGGCCGGCGGCCACAGATTGAAGCCGGCGGGCGAATAGATCTGGCCGCCGGGCAGCTTGAAACCTTTCTCGTCCCATGGCGCCACCGGCTTCAGGCCATTCCTGATCATCGCCTTGGCGGTCTCGACGAGCCTGGCCGGCTCGGCGATCTCATGGATCAGGCCCATAGACTTGGCCTTCTGCGGCGACAGTGTCTGGCCCGAGGTCAGCATCTGCAGCGCCTGCTGCTGATCGGTCAGCCGCGGCACGCGCTGGGTGCCGCCGGCGCCCGGGAAGATGCCGATCTTCACCTCGGGAAGTGCCATCTTCACCTTGTCGCTATCGGCGGCGACACGGCCGTGGCAGGCGAGCGACAATTCGAAGGCGCCGCCCATGCAGGTGCCGTTGATCGCCGACACCCACGGCTTTCCGCAAGTTTCCAGCTTGCGGAACAGGCCGGTCATCATGCCGGCATTGTCGAACAGCGCCTTGGTCGCCCTTTCGGCGTCCTTGCCCTTTTCCGCGGCGAAGGTCGTCAGCATCTTCTGCAACAGGGTAATGTCGGCACCGCCGGAGAAGGTGTCCTTGCCGGAGGTGATCACGGCGCCCTTGATGGCGGCGTCACCAGCCACCTTGTCGACAATGGCGTTCAATTCTCGCATCGCCTCTTCGGTGAAAACGTTCATCGAGCGGCCAGGCATGTCCCAGGTGACCAGCGCAATGCCGTCGGCGTCGATGTCGAGGGTGAAATTGGTGTAGCTCATCGTTTCTCTCCCCGTCAGACGCGTTCGATGATGGTTGCGGTTCCCATGCCGGCGCCGATGCACAGCGTCACCAGAGCCGTGTTGAGATCGCGGCGCTCGAGTTCGTCCAGCACCGTGCCGAAGATCATCGCGCCGGTGGCGCCGAGCGGATGACCCATGGCGATAGCGCCGCCATTGACGTTGATCCTGTCGTGATCGATGTCGAACGCCTGCATGTAGCGCAGCACCACCGAAGCGAAGGCTTCGTTGAGCTCGAACAGGTCGATGTCCGAGAGCTTCATCTTGGCGCGCTTCAACAGCTTCTCGGTGACGTCGACCGGGCCGGTCAGCATCAGCACCGGCTCGGAGCCGATGTTGGCGAAGGTACGAATGCGCGCGCGCGGCTTCAGCCCCATCGCCTTGCCGGCTTTCTTCGAACCGAGCAGCACGGCGGCGGCGCCGTCGACGATGCCGGACGAATTGCCGGCATGATGGACGTGATTGACCTCTTCCACCTCGGGATGCTTCTGCACGGCGACGGCATCGAAGCCGCCCATTTCGCCTGGCATGACGAAGGACGGGTTGAGCGAGGCCAGCGACTGCATGTCGGTCGACGGGCGCATATGTTCGTCATGGTCGAGGATGGTCAGGCCGTTCTGGTCCTTGATCGGGACGACGGAATTCTTGAAGCGGCCATCGGCCCAGGATTTGGCGGCGCGCTTCTGGCTCTCGACCGCATAGGCGTCGACGTCGTCTCTGCTGAAGCCGTATTTGGTGGCGATCAGGTCGGCCGAGATGCCTTGCGGCACGAACCAGCCGGGCAGGCCGACCGAAGGATCCATGAACCAGGCGCCGCCCGAGGCGCCCATGCCGACACGCGACATCGATTCGACGCCGCCGGCAATGACGATCTCATCGGCGCCCTGGGCGATCTTGGCGGCGCCGAAATTGATGGCGTCGAGCCCGGAAGCGCAGAAGCGTGAGATCTGCATGCCGGGCGCCTTGGTGTCGTAGCCGGCCTCGAAGGCGGCGGCGCGCGGAATGACCGAACCGGCTTCGCCGACCGGATCGACGCAGCCGAAGATGATGTCATCGACAGTGCCGGTGTCGAGCCCATTGCGATCGCGCAGCGCCTCAAGCGTCTTGGCGGCAAGCCGCACCGCCGGCACCTCGTGCAGCGATCCGTCCTTCTTGCCCTTGCCGCGCGGTGTGCGCACGGCGTCATAGACATAAGCTTCAGCCATTTGCTTGCTCCTTAGGTTTGCCTGATGTCGCTCTCAGAGAGAGCGGCCGATCAGCAATTTCATGATCTCGTTGGTGCCGCCGTAGATGCGCTGGACGCGGGCGTCGCGGAACATGCGGGCGATCGGGTATTCATTCATGTAGCCATAGCCGCCATGCAGTTGAAGGCATTCGTCGACGACTTTTCCCTGCAGGTCGCTGAGCCAGTACTTGGCCATCGACGCGGTCACAGGATCGAGGCCGCCGGCGATGTGGCGGGTGACGCAATCATTGTAGAAGACGCGGCCGACGGTGGCCTCGGTCTTGAGTTCGGCCAGCTTGAACTGGGTGTTCTGGAAATCGATGATCGCCTTGCCGAACGCCTTGCGTTCCTTGACATAATCAATGGTCAGCGCCAGCGCCCGCTCGATCATGGCAATGGCGCCGGTGCCGATCTGCAGCCGCTCCTGCGGCAATTGCTGCATCAGCTGGACGAAGCCCTGCCCTTCCTCATGGCCGAGCAGGTTGGAGGTCGGCACGCGCATGTCGTTGAAGAACAGCTCCGACGTGTCGTTGGCCTTGAGCCCGATCTTGTCGAGGTTACGGCCGCGCTGAAAACCTTCGACCTCGTCGGTCTCGACGACGATCAGCGAGGTGCCCTTGGCACCCTTCTCCGGATCGGTCTTGGTGACGACGATGATGAAGTTCGCAAGCTGGCCGTTGGTGATGAAGGTCTTGGAGCCGTTGATCTTGTACTGATTGCCATCCTTCTGCGCCCGCGTCTTGACGCCCTGCAGGTCGGAGCCGGCGCCCGGCTCGGTCATGGCGATGGCGCCGATCAGCTCGCCGGTCGCCAGTTTCGGCAGCCATTTCTTCTTCTGCTCCTCGGAGCCATAGTGGAGGATGTAAGGGGCGACGATCGAATTGTGCAGGCCGATGCCGAAACCGTCGACGCCGACATGGCCGATGGCCTCGATGATGGCGCTCTCATGCGCGAAGGTGCCGCCGGAGCCGCCATATTCCTCCGGCATAGAGGCGCAGAGCAGGCCGGCGGAACCTGCCTTCAGCCAGCTCTCACGATCGACCATCTCGTTCTTCTCGAACTCGTCGTAGCGCGGCGCGATCTCCTCCGACATGAAGCGATGCGCCATGTCGTAGAGCATGCCGACCTCGTCCGCCGCCCAAGCGGGCTTCGGAAGGCCAAGGATTTCAGCTGGGTTGGTCATGCTGGTATGATACTCCTCCCGACATGCATCATCGAAACTGAGGCCGGCGCACTGCCGCAGCGACCCCTCCCGACCCTTCGGGCCACCCTCCCCTCAAGGGGGAGGAGGACGCCGATCATCTTTAGAACGCTTCCGCCGGCAGTGCCATCAATGTGTCGGCGCCGCTCGAAATGCGGGCGAGATGCGCCGACGTCTCCGGCATGATCCGCTCCATGAAGAAGCGCCCCGTCACGACCTTGTTGTCGTAAAAAGATTGCGCGCCATTGGCGTCCGTCTTGCCAAGTGCCACCTTGGCCATCTGCGCCCACATATAGCCCAGAGCGACCAAGCCGAAGAGATGCATGTAGTCGGTCGAGGCGGCACCGGCATTGTCGGGCTTGGCCATGCCGTTCTGCACCAGCCACATGGTGGCGGCCTGCAAATCGTTGAGACCTTTCTTCAGCGCCTTGGTGAATGGCGCCATCTTCTCGTCGGAGCGGTTCTCCTCGCAGAACTCACCGACCTCCTTGAAGAAGGCCTGCACGGCGCGGCCGCCATTCAGGCCGAGTTTACGGCCGACGAGGTCGAGCGCCTGGATGCCGTTGGCGCCTTCATAGATCATGGCGATGCGGGCATCGCGCACGAACTGGCTCATGCCGTGCTCTTCGATATAACCGTGACCGCCGAACACCTGCTGCGCCATGACGGCGTGGTCGAAGCCCTTGTCCGTGAGCACGCCCTTGACCACCGGTGTCATCAGGCCGGTGTAATCGTCGGCGGCCTGGCGGTCCTTGTCGTCGCCGGAGCGGTGGGCAATGTCGGACTTGATCGCCGTCCACAGCGCCAGCGCGCGGCCGGCCTCGTTGAAGGCCTTCATGGTCATCAGGCTGCGGCGGATATCGGGATGGACGATGATCGGGTCGGCCTTCTTGTCCGGCGCCTTCGGCCCCGACAATGAGCGGCCCTGCAAACGGTCCTTGGCGTAGCCGACAGCGTTCTGATAGGCGATCTCCGACAGCGACAGCCCCTGCAGGCCCACACCAAGGCGCGCCTCGTTCATCATCGTGAACATCGCCTTCAGGCCGCCATTGGCCTCGCCGAGCAGCGTGCCCTCAGCCTCGTCATAGTTCATGACGCAGGTCGAATTGCCATGGATGCCCATCTTCTCCTCGATCGAGCCGCAGGAGACGGTGTTCCTGGTGCCCGGATTGCCCGATGCGTCGAGCTTGAGCTTCGGCACGATGAACAGAGAGATGCCCTTGACGCCTTCCGGCGCACCCTCGATGCGGGCCAGTACCAGATGGACGATGTTGTCCGACATGTCGTGTTCGCCGGCCGAGATGAAGATCTTCTGGCCTGAAATTTTATAGGTGCCATCGCCGTTCGGCACCGCCTTGGTCCGCAACAGGCCCAGATCCGTGCCGCAATGCGGCTCGGTCAGGTTCATGGTGCCGGTCCAGGCACCCTCGATCATCCTCGGCAACCATGTTGACTTCTGCTCGTCGGTGCCGTGGGTGATGATCGCGGCGATCGCGCCTTGCGTCAGGCCCGGATACATCATCAAGGACATATTGGCCGAGACCATATATTCGGCGACGGCGGTATGCACGGCATAGGGCAGGCCCTGGCCGCCGAACTCGACTGGTGCGGCCAACCCCATCCAGCCGCCTTCGCGATACTGGTCGAACGCCTCCTTGAAGCCTTTCGGCGTGGTCACCGAGCCATCGTCGTGACGCACACAGCCTTCCATGTCGCCGACACGGTTCAGCGGATGCATGACGTTTTCGGCGAGCTTGGCGCCTTCGGCCAGGATCGCCTCGAGCACATCGGGCGTGGCGTCGGCAAATCCGGGAAGGTTCGAATAACGCTGATAACCCAGAACCTCGTTGAGCACGAACAGCGTATCCTGGACCGGAGCCCTGTATGTCGGCATGCTTTTTCTCCACCCTGCAAACCCGGTCCGAATGCCCCGAAGACAAGCCAGGGGCGGCATGCGGACCCATATTGGGAGCGGGATAGCAAAAATTGACGTTTGCGTAAACGTCAATTTTTTCGATGCGACAAGATTCCCCGCCCACTGGAGCAATGAGCGTAGCGGCGCGACGATGCGCAAGCCAGCGCCGAAAGGCCATGAGAGTGGGCCAGGACAACGAAAAGCCGCGTGGCAGGCCACGCGGCTCGACAGAACTCAGACAATCAGCAGACGACTTGGTCTGCCGCAAATCCGAACGGATTTGTTTTAGCTGGCGGCGCTCGCCTGCGGCGCCGAACGCTCGCTCAGCATCTGGCGCACCGCCGACATCGAGCCGCTCAGCTCGTTGATGGCGTCGTCGATCAGCGCCCTTTGCTTCTGCAGGCGGGCAAGCTGCTTTTCCGACTTGTCCAGCGCGAGCTTGAGCTGCTTGGTGTTTGAACCGGTCGGATCGTAGAGATCCATCATCTGCTTGACGTCACGCAGCGAGAACCCGACCTTGCGGCCAAGCAGGATCAGCTTGAGGCGGGCCTTGTCGCGGCGCGTGTAGAGACGGGTCGACCCGTCACGCTGCGGGTTGAGCAGGCCTTTGTCTTCGTAGAAACGCAGCGTGCGCAGCGTCACTCCATATTTTTTCGCCATCTCGCCGATGCGGACGAGGTCCTCGCCGGTTTCGGCAGATATATTGGTATTGGCCGCGGTCTCGCCGGCCGAGATAAGCTTCATGGTCACTGGCTTTCCCCGTCTGGTGGCGTCGCGGTCTCGGACCATGCGTCGCCTGACTGGAAGCGGGGGCCTGCTTCCAGTCGTGGTTTCAACAAACAAATCGCAAACATGCGCTCAATGCGCCTTTTACGTTTACGTCAATTCTATACCGATTGC
>NZ_RZPH01000860.1:0-2649 GCF_004022825.1 Mesorhizobium sp. M7A.F.Ca.CA.004.04.2.1 | reverse complement strand
CTGTACAAGCCGATCGAGCCGCAACTCGATCTCGCCTCCGACTATGTGCTGCCGACCCGGCCGGCGGCGATCGCTGCCACCGCCGATCCTGCCTTCGCGGCGATCGGTGCGCGCCTGTCCGGTATTCTCGACGCCACGCAGAAAACCACGCTGGCCGGCTTCCGGCTGCTCGATCCCCGGGGCGTCGTCATTGCCGGGCGCGGCGAGGTCGGCCAGTCGCTCAGTGCGGCCGAAGAGGTGCGCACAGCACTTGCCGGCAGCTATGCCAGCGCGCTCAGGCTGCGCATCCGCGACCAGCCGGCGCCGCCGCTCTATTCGGTCAGCCGCGGCACCAAGGTGCGTGTCTTCGCCGCTTTGCCGGTGGCCGTCGACGGCAAGGTCGCCGGCGTCGTCTATGTGTCGCGGACGCCCAACAACATCATCAAGCATCTCTATGGCGAACGCGGCAAGGTGACGTTGGCGGCGATTGCCATTCTCGGCGGCACGCTGCTCATCGGCCTCATCTTCCTGCGCACCGTCAGCCGGCCGATCTATGCGCTGATCGACCGCACCGAGCGCATCGCCGCCGGCGACCGCGCGGCGATCAGGCCGCTCGACCATCACGGCACGCGAGAGATGGCGGAGCTTTCCGCCGCCTTCCTCGACATGGCCGAAAAACTGCAGGCGCGTTCCGACAGCATCCAGACGTTCGCCACCCATGTCTCGCACGAACTCAAATCGCCGCTGACAGCGATCCAGGGCGCAGCCGAATTGCTGCGCGATTCCGGTGGCGCGATGGACGATACGGAGCGGCGGCGTTTCTCCAACAATATCGTCACCGATGCGGGACGGCTCAATCTGCTGGTTCGCCGCCTGCTTGACATGGCGCGCGCCGAAAACCTGGCGCCGAGCGGCGAAAGCACATCGATCGGTGCGGCGCTGGCGCTGCTTCCCGTAGACAACAGGCTGGCGGTTAGCATCGGGGCCGGCGGCGACATCAGATTGCACATATCGGCCGAGAACGCGGCTATCGTGCTGGCCAATCTCATCGACAATTCGGCCAGGCACGGCGCGACACAGGTTTCTGTCTCCGCTACGAGCGCCGACGGCAAGGCGAGCCTCCTGGTCAGTGACGACGGCGCCGGTATTTCGCCGAGCAACCGGGCGCGCATTTTCGAGCCGTTTTTCACCACGCGGCGCGAACAGGGCGGCACCGGCATGGGGCTCGGCATCGTGCTGGCCCTCCTGAAAGCGCATGATGGTATGATCGCGCTGGTTGACAGCGAACGCGGCACGCGCTTCGAGATCATTCTGCCGGTGGCGTGAAGGACACCATCGGCCGGATCGGAGAGAACATGCGCTACGACATCGTCATCATCGGCGGAGCCATCGTCGGCTCCTCGGTCGCCTATTACCTGCGTGAGCAAGGGTTTTCCGGCACGATCGCGCTGGTCGAGCGTGATCCGCAATTCGCGCATGCGGCAACGACGCTGTCCATGGCCTCGATCCGCCAGCAATTCTCGATCCCGGAAAACATCCGCCTGTCGCAGTTCACGCTGAAACTGTTTCGGCGGCTGAAGGAAGAGTTCGGGGACGACGCCGATATCGGCTTTCGCGAGGGCGGCTACCTCATCCTTGCCGGCGAGGACGGCTTGCCGATCCTCAAGAGCAATCACGAGGCGCAGATCGCGGAGGGCGCCGACATCGTGCTGGAGGATGCCGCCCAGCTTACGCGCCGGTTCCCGTGGCTGTCGACCGAGGGCATTTCAGCCGGCGCCTATGGCCGCACCGGCGAAGGCTGGTTCGACGCGCATGCGATGCTGACGCTGTTCCGCAAGGCGCTGCGGCAGAAGAAAGTCGATTTCATCGCCGCCGATGTCACCGGCATCGCGCGCGATGGCAACCGCGTCACCGGAGTGAGCCTCGGCAATGGCGAGACGCTGGAGGCTGGCATCGTCGTCAACGCCGCCGGCCCGAACGCCGGCAAGGTGGCTGCCATGGCCGGGCTTGAGCTGCCGGTCGAGCCGCGCAAGCGCAATGTCTTCGTCTTCGAGGCGCGCGAGAAATATGCCGACATGCCGCTGCTGGTCGATCCCTCCGGCATCTATGTCCGTCCGGAAGGCTCGGTCTACCTCACCGGCGGCGCCGAACCGGAGGAAGGCGACCGCGCACCCGACCCCGGCGACTTCGAGGTAAACTGGCCGCTGTTCGAAGAGGTGATCTGGCCGGTGCTGGCGACCCGCATTCCCGCCTTCGAGGCGATCAAGCCGACCCGCGCCTGGGCCGGCCACTACGACTACAACACGCTCGACCAGAACGCGGTGATCGGTCCGCATCCCGAAGTCGGCAATTTCATCTTCGCCAACGGATTCTCCGGCCACGGCCTGCAGCAGGCGCCGGCGGTCGGCAAGGCGCTGGCCGAACTGATCGTTCATGGCGGCTATCGCACGGTGGATTGTTCGGCGTTTGGCTATGGTCGAGTCGCGGAAGGGCGGGCGTTCCGGGAATTGAACGTGATTTGAGCGTTGGCGTTTCCTTCTCCCCCTGTGGGAGAAGGTGTCGCCGAAGGCGACGGATGAGGGGTGTTCCAGGGAACGCCAACGCCTCACTCCGCTGGAACACCCCTCATCCGTCTCGGCGCTGCGCGCCGATCCACCTTCTCCCACAGGG
>NZ_RZPH01000859.1:0-2651 GCF_004022825.1 Mesorhizobium sp. M7A.F.Ca.CA.004.04.2.1 | reverse complement strand
TCCAATGGGTATGGCGACTATCGTCCGCCGTTTGACATGTTGCAAACGAATTGGAATGATGCCAGCAATCAAATTCTCTTATGGCGGATTCCATGCGGCCGACCCTCGACAGCGACCTCCTGCGAACCTTCGTGGCGATTGCCGAGACCGGCAATTTCACCAAGGCGGCGGAGCAGGCCGGCCGCACCCAATCCGCGGTGTCGATGCAGATGAAGAAGCTCGAAGAGCTGATCGGCGCCAGCCTGTTCGAGCGCGGTTCGCGCGGCGTCGCGTTGACGCGGCGCGGCGGCGAACTCATCGTCAACGCCCGCCGCATTGTCTCGCTGCTCGACGAGACGTCGGCATCGATGGCGGCAGCGCCGCTTGGCGGGCCGGTGCGCATCGGCATTCCGGAGGAATATGGCCACGCCATCCTGTCGCGCGCGCTCGGCGCCTTCTCGAAGCGTCATACACAGGTCGAGGTCACCGTGCGCTATGCCCATTCCGGGGCACAGATGGCGGCGCTCGCTGCCGGCGAACTCGATCTGTGCGTGGTGTTCGAATGGCAGGATCCCGCCGGCGGCGAAGTGCTGATGCACGACCCGACCGTGTGGGTGACGTCGACCCTGCATCACATGCATGAGGAACAGCCGGTGCCGATCGCGCTCTACAACCGGGCCGGCTGGTGCAAGGACTTCGCCATCAAATCACTGGAGCAGCGCGATCTTGCCTATCGTGTCGCCTATACCAGCGACACCACCGGCGGCCTCAAGCTCGCCGTCACCTCCGGACTGGCGATCGCGCCGATTTCGCGCAGCAACATTCCGGACGGCTGTCGTGAACTGACCACCGCGGACGGATTCGGCGCCATCGATTCCTCCAACGTGGTGATGCACCGCAACCCCAATGCGTCAGGTGAGGCGATCGACGGCATGCAGGATGCGATCCGCGAAGCCTTCGTCAACAGGCTCAGTCAGCCGGCGGCATCCTCGTAGAAATGCAGCCTGTTGCCGAACGGATCGGCGACCGATACCTCGCGGGTCTTCCAAGGCGTATCTTCCACGCCCGGCCTGGCGAAGCGGTAGTTTTTGCCGATCAGTTCGCCATGAAGAGCGGTGATGTCCTCGACCTCGATGCGCAGGGCGATGCCGGGTGCACCGTCGCCATGATGTTCGCTGAGATGCAGAACGCAGCCGTCGCGGCCGACCGCCATGTAAAGCGGCGCGTCGTCGGCGAAGCGATGTTCCCACTGCACCTCGAAGCCGAGGAAGCCGACATAGAATTCACGCGCCTTGGCAATGTCGAAGATGCGCAGGATGGGTGTAACGGCGCCAAGTCTGGGCATGGTGGTGCAACCGCGCGAGAGGGTCTTTAGGTGGGATGGACGCGGGCGGCAATCCCTATGTTTTTTCGCAATTCCGGACGGAAAACCGCTTCACACTTTTCCTGGAATTGCTCTATTTCAGCTCGAGCAGCCGTTCCAGATAGCTGCGTTCGATGTCGGGGCTGAGCGCATTGCCGAGCCGTTTGCGGATCGCTTCCAGTATCTGGCGGGCGCGCTGCACGTCGATCTCGTCGGGCACCTTCACCGAATCGCCGAAATCGGGACCCTGGCTGGCGCGTGGCCGGCCGAGCGGATCACGATCGGCGTTCTGCTGCCGGCCGCCTTCCTCGCCGCCGCCCTGGTCGCCCTGCATGGCTTGCATCTGCTTCATCATGTCCTTGGCGCCCTTGCGCAGCGCTTCCAGCGCCCGGCCCTGATGACCGACGGCCGCATCGCCTTCGCCCTCGCCGAGTGCCTGTTCGGCATTGCCCATGGACTTGCCGGCCTCGCCAAATCCTTCATTGGGCTCCATACCCATGCCTTCGAGGCCCTTCTTCAGCTGATCCAGGTCGCTTTGCAGCTGGCCCTGGCCCTGCTGCAGCTGTTTCAGCGCATCGGCGAATTCCTGGGGTGTCATCGGCTTTTGCCGGGCGAGCGGATCGCGGTCTTCGCCGACGCCGGGTCTGTCCTCATCCTGGCCGCCTTCGCCGAGCTGCTCGTCACGGTTCTGCCCGCGCTGGCGCTCGCCGCGCTGCATCTGATCCATGCGGAAGGTGTCGTTCATCATCTCCTGCTGACGCCGCAGGATCTCACCCAGCTTGTCCATCTGCTGGCGCATCTCGCTGTCCTGCTGGCCGCCTTGCTGCTGACGGCCGGCTTGCAGATTGTTCATCATGTCCTGCAGTTGCGACAGCAGTTGCTGGGCCTTGTCGCGATCTCCGGACTTCGCCAGGTTTTCGATCTGGTCCATCATGCGATCGATGTCGCTCTGGCGCAGTTCCTGGCCATTCTGCTGCATCTGCGGGGCGTTGGGATTCTGCTTGGCGCGCTCCGCGAATTCCTGCAGGAACTGGTTCATCGCCTCGCGCAGTTCCTTCATCGCCTTTTCGATTTCAGCGTCGCTGGCGCCATTCTTGATGGCGTCCTGCAGCGCCTGTTGCGCCTGGCGCAGCCGCTTTTCGGCGGCCGAAAGATTGCCTTCCTCGATGCCGAGCGCGATTTCCCAGAGATAGGAGACCTCGCTGCGCAATTGATCGTCGCTCTCGGCCATCTTCAGCCGGGTGCGGGCGCTCATGATGGCGAGATAGTGAGACATGTTGTCGAACGTGTCTTCCGGCCGCAGCGTGAT
>NZ_RZPH01000858.1:0-2666 GCF_004022825.1 Mesorhizobium sp. M7A.F.Ca.CA.004.04.2.1 | reverse complement strand
GGTCTATCGCGTCATGCTGCCGGTGCTCGATTTGATGCAGACGCTGCCGACCTTCGTCTACCTCATCCCGGTGCTGACGCTGTTCGGCCTCGGCAATGCGCCCGGCCTCATCGTCACCATCATCTTCGTCATCCCGACCGCGGTTCGTCTCACGCATCTCGGCGTCGTCTCGGTGCCGAAGTCGATCGTCGAGGCCGGCGAGGCGTTCGGCGCCACCAAGAGCCAGTTGCTGTGGAAGGTGGAGCTGCCCTCGGCGCTGCCCACCATCATGGCCGGTCTGACGCAGTGCATCATGCTGTCGCTATCGATGGTGGTGTTTGCCGCACTGATCGGCGCGGGCGGCCTCGGCACCGAAATCAACCGGGCGCTGGGTTCGCGCAAGATCGACCTCGGGCTTGAGGCGGGCCTCGCCATCGTCGTTTTGGCCATCGTGCTCGACCGGATGACCCGCATCGCCGTTGGAGGCAAGAAATGACCGTCGCCGTCGATTTCCGGAACGTCGATATCGTCTTCGGCGCCGACCAGGCCGGATCGCTGAAGATGATCGACGCCGGAGCCAGCCGCGCCGAGATCCTCGAAAAGACCGGCAATGTACTGGGTTGCGCCGGCGCCAGCCTGACCGTGAACGAGGGCGAAATCTCCGTGCTGATGGGTCTCTCCGGTTCGGGCAAGTCGACATTGCTGCGGGCGGTCAACCGGCTCAACGTGGTGTCGCGCGGCCAGGTGCTGGTCAAGGATGGCGACAAAACCGTCGACGTCGTCACCTGCGACGAGGCGACCCTGCGGCGCCTGCGCCAGAAACAGGTGGCGATGGTGTTCCAGCAGTTCGGCCTTTTGCCCTGGCGCACGGTGGAGGAGAATGTCGGTCTCGGCCTCGAACTCGCCGGCGTACCGGAAGCCGAGCGCAAGGAGCGCGTGCAACGCCAGCTCAAGCTGGTCAATCTCGACCAGTGGTCGAAGAAATACGCGCATGAGCTGTCGGGCGGCATGCAGCAGCGCGTCGGCCTGGCGCGGGCCTTCGCCACCGAGGCGCCGATCCTGCTGATGGACGAGCCGTTCTCGGCGCTCGACCCGCTGATCCGCACCAAGCTGCAGGACGAATTGCTGCAGCTCCAGGCCGAATTGAAGAAGACCATCATCTTCGTCAGCCACGACCTTGAGGAGGCGCTGAAGATTGGCTCCCACATCACCATCATGGAGGGCGGGCGCATCGTGCAAACCGGCGCGCCGGAGGACATCGTGCTGCGGCCTGCCAACGACTATGTCCGCGACTTCATCGCCAATGTGAACCCGCTGTCGGTGCTGACCGCCTGGAACGTGATGCGCGACCGTCGCGATCTGGAGCACGGCAAGGATGGCTGGGTGTGGCTCGACCGCCGCAAGACGACGCGCTTCAAGATCGATGAGCATGGGCTGGTGGCGGCGGCCGAACGCGATGGCAAGCCGGCGGTCTGGGTGTCGTGCGCCGACGTCGAAGGCCAATCCGAGGAAGCCGCGCAAGTGTTCTGGGCCAATCCGGGCACTTCGCTGAAAACCGTGATGCTGGCCATGCACCGTTCGCAGACCGCTCCCGTGGCGCTGTTCGACGACCAGTCGCGCTTCGTCGGCGCCATCGGTATCCGCGACGTGCTGAGCGCGGTGCTGCGGCGGTAACCTTCGCCGTCAATTCAGCCCATAGGGCGGTTTAGTGTTTTCGAGGGAACAGCCGGGTCGCATAATTGAGGTTGAGGAATGCGAAACGCGACGGTGGCTGCACTCATATACGAGTTTCTATTCGACGTTTACCGGCTAATCGACGCCGAGCGAGAGCACAACGAGTGGCTGCCAGACGAACATAGTGTGGTGCGTGAAGCCTTCTTTCACAGTTACATCAGCTGCTGGGAGTGGAGTACCTCGGTGCTGGAGGAGGTCGGCGCCACCAAGACCCTCCAGCTGCCGCACATTAGGCAAGACCCGAACAGGCGCAGTCCGTACAGCTACCCTTTAATGACCTTGGACGACTGTCGCGTTGCAGACTTTTTAGAGTTCGAGACATTCGACAATTATTGCTATGCAATGTTCACCTTTTACCAATTGATCGGTCAAACTTCGCGTGAGAACGAGGTCAATCTGGCCGTTCGGTCTCCCCGGTTCTTGGAGGCAGTCGCATCCAAGGACGATGTCTTCCTGATCGAGGACATTCATTGCGTTAAATTTAGACGAGATCGCTTCGAGGAAAAGGTGATGACGCGTTGGGACGAGATGCAACTTCGCATATTTCGACGCAAGGACGGCGTACTGAAATAGGCAACCAGCCTATCCACCGCTCGTTGACCTATGCTGGTTGAAGTTGAGAGCAGACCGACGAAGAACCGGCTAACGAAACTGCCCTGTCATCTTGTGGCAGCCTTATGCCGCCAGCGGCAGGCGCAGCTGCGTTAGCAGGCCACCGCCCGGGTTGTTAGACAGGCTGATCTCGCCGCCGGCGGCGCGCGCGATGTTGCGGGCAATGGTCAGGCCGAGGCCCAGACCGCCGGTCTGGCGGTTGCGCGATTGTTCGAGGCGCACGAACGAGCCGAACACGGCGTCGATCTGTGCCTGCGGTATCCCGGGCCCTTCATCGCGGATGGTGAGCAGGATCATGTCTTCCGACCGGCGCAGCGTAAGATGCGCCTTCTTGCCGTAGG
>NZ_RZPH01000857.1:0-2666 GCF_004022825.1 Mesorhizobium sp. M7A.F.Ca.CA.004.04.2.1 | reverse complement strand
CCGCAGGGGCACTGATTATGCTGCATCCGTTCTCCGCCCGCGCTCAAGGCAACCAGGCCCATCTCCGGATCATGGAGACCACCGACATCCATGTGAACGTGCTGCCTTACGATTACTACGCCGACAAAACGAACGACACGCTGGGCCTGTCGCGCACGGCGTCTCTCATCGATGCTGTGCGCAAGGAAGCCGTGAATTCGATGCTGATCGACAATGGCGACCTGCTGCAGGGCAATCCGATGGGCGACTACATCGCCTATGAGAAGGGGCTGAAGGACGGCGACCTGCATCCGATCATGAAAGGCATGAACCTGCTTGGCTACGAGTGCTCCACGCTGGGCAACCACGAGTTCAACTACGGCCTGTCGTTCCTGGATAAGGTGCTGGCCGGCGCCAATTTTCCCTTCGTCTGCGCCAATTTGATCCGCGGCACCGAGCTTGCCGCGAACCCGCGCGACGACAAGCTCTATCTCAAGCCCTATGTCATCCTCGACAAGAAGATCAAGGACGGTTCGGGCGCCGAGCAGCCGATCAGGATCGGCATCATCGGCTTCGTGCCGCCGCAGATCATGGTCTGGGATCTCAAGAACCTCGAGGGCAACGTCAAGACGCGCGACATCGTCGAGGCGGCCAAGGCCTGGGTGCCGCAGATGAAGGAGGAGGGCGCCGACATCGTCCTTGCGCTGTCGCATTCCGGCATCGACGTGAAGCAGGGCGACATGATGGAGAACGCCTCGTTCTTCGTCGCCGGCGTCGACGGCATCGATGCGGTGTTCACCGGCCACCAGCATCTGGTGTTCCCCGGCAAGAAGGATTTCCAGTCGCTCGACGGTGTCGACACGCAAAAGGGCACGCTGCAGGGCAAACCCGCCGTCATGGGCGGTTTCTGGGGCTCGCATATGGGGCTGATCGACCTGATGCTGGAGCGTGACGGGTCGAAATGGAAGGTCGTTTCAGCCACCTCCGAAGCGCGGCCGATCTTCGAACGCCTCGACAACAAGAACAAGCCGACTGTCCCGGACGACAAGCGCATCATCGCGGCCCTCGACCAGGACCACCAGGCGACGCTGGCCTATGTGCGGCGTCCCGTCGGCAAGACCTCCGCGCCGCTTTATTCCTATTTCGCGCTGGTCGCCGACGATCCGTCGGTGCAGGTCGTCAGCCAGGCGCAGACCTGGTACCTCAGGGATATCCTCAAGAACACGCAATGGAAGGATGTGCCGCTGCTGTCGGCGGCCGCGCCGTTCAAGGCCGGCGGGCGCAACGGCGCCGACTACTATACCGACGTGCCGGCGGGCGACATCGCCATCAAGAACGTTGCCGACCTCTATCTCTATCCCAACACCGTGCGTGCGGTCGAAATCACCGGTGCGCAGGTTAAGGAATGGCTGGAAATGTCGGCCGGCATCTTCAACCGGATCGAGCCTGATAAGGCCGACCAGGCCCTCATCAACACTAATTTTCCGTCCTACAATTTCGACGTCATCGACGGCGTCACCTACAAGATCGATCTGTCGCAGCCGTCGAAATACGATGCCAAGGGCGGGCTGGCCAACGCTGGCGCCAATCGGATCGTCGACCTGAGTTTCGATGGAAAACCAATTGATCCTAAACAGAAATTCGTCATCGCGACCAACAATTACCGGGCCGGTGGCGGCGGCAATTTCCCCGACATCAATGCCTCGAAGATCATCTACGAGGCGCCGGACACCAATCGCGATGTCATCGTCCGCTATATCGTCAGCGAGGGCACGATCAACCCGTCGGCGGACGACAACTGGTCGTTCGCACCGCTGCCTGGAGCCAGCGCCGTCTTCGAAACCGGCCCCAGGGCCAAGGATTTCATTGCGCAGGTGAAATCGCTGAAGATCGAACCGGCGGGCGAGGGCGAGGCGGGCTTCGCGAAATACCGCATCCTGCTTTGAAGGGTGGGCTGCGGGGCGGCTCGATCCAAGCCCCTTACGGCGTGGATTGATCCGAGCCGAAACGTTCCTTGATGTCAGGCATGACGAGATCCAGCGCATCCGTGGAAATGCCGCCGGAATAGCCGTCCGGCAGTTGCTTGATCAGTTCGGGATCGTCGAGCCCTTGCGAAAAGTCGCCGCCGGAATAAGGGCCGAGCAGATAGACGCGGCTGTCGACTCGTTGCATGCGATCGAGAAACCGGTTCGGCCACCCCCACATCCATTTCGCGACGTTGACGGGGATGAGCAAGGTGCCTCTGCGGCAGGCATCCGGAACGTAGCCGCTCCAGCCAATCGCGGCATAGCGCAGGATGCATTGCGTCAGCGATGCGCGGCTTAGCGTATGCATGTCCGGCAGTGCTGCCTTGACGGCGGCGATCGGCTTATCGCCACCATAGACCGACAGATAACCGCGCTCGGCTGGAGACAGCGTGGCAAGCCAGGCGGCCAGCTTTTCGCCTTCGCCCGGATCGTTGCTCTTGACGTTGATGTTGAAGCGGCGGGCCGGGAAGTGCGCCAGAACCTCATCCAGCGATGGCATCATGCCGATACCCTTGCCGCGGAATGGAAAGGTCTTGCCGCCATCCGCCGTATAGCCATAGCCGACATCGAGGGTCTTCAACTCGGCCATGGAATGGCTGCGCGTTTCTCCCGTGCCTTCCGTGCGGCAATCCAGCGTCCAGTCATGGAAGACGGCGAACT
>NZ_RZPH01000856.1:0-2670 GCF_004022825.1 Mesorhizobium sp. M7A.F.Ca.CA.004.04.2.1 | reverse complement strand
GATCTGCACCATGTCGGCGCCAAGCGCGTCGAAGATGCCGTTGATCTTGTAGCCGTCGGCCTTGCACTGGGCCAGGAACTTGTCGATCGGGCTGTCGACGCCGGTCGCGCCATGGGTGGCGAACATCACCTTCTCCAGCGATGCCGGATCACCCACGGTGCCTTCCAGCGACTTGTCGTCGAAGGCATCGCAGCCGGCCACCCAACCGTCATAGCCATTGGCGCGCAGCTGGCGGATGAAAATGCCGACATCGGGCAGCACGCCGCAGATGTGGATGGCGTCCGGCTTCTGCGGCAACGCCTTGATGCTAGCGATCTGCGGCGACCAGTCTGATGTGCCCCAGGAATAGTTGAGCTTGGAGACGACCTTGCCGCCGAGATGCTCGAACACCTCGCCGAACCATTCCGGCAGCTTTTCGGAATAAGAGCCTGCATCGGGCGAGACCATCAGCGCCACGGTACGCGCGCCCTTGCCGTAGAGCGCATTGGCGGTCGCTGCCGCATTGATCGGATCCGGCACCGCGCCGGCAATGAAATTGTCGAGGCCGGCCTGCTGCATCTCAAGCTGCGTGTTCGGCGCCGAGAATACAGTGGCACCATAGGGCGCGGCGATCTGCGCTGTCGGGATCAGCGCATCCGGGAACGGCACGCCGGTGATGACCTGGGCGCCGGCATCGAGGAATTTCTGGCCGAGCGACACCGAAAGCTGCGGATCGGAGCGGTTGTCCTCGATCATCAGCTCGACCTTGGGATCGCCGGCGCCTGCGGCCTTGTTCAATTTGTCGGCCATGCAGCGCGCCCCTTCGGCCTCGCTGTAGGGTGCGTAGGTGCCGGTCATTGCCACCGCGAGCCCGATCTTCAGATCGGCGGCACCGGCATGCGTCACCTGCAAAAGCCCCGCCGCCACGACCGCGGCCCCCAAAATCATCTTCTCCATTTGACCCCTCCTTCTCCCTTGTTGTTGGCGCTTAGGGCGCCGTCACGATGTCTCGGACTGCCCGACATAAACCTCGATGACGCGCGGATCGCGCCACACCGCTTCGGTTTGCCCGGACGCGATCACCTGGCCCTGATCCATGACGCAGAGCCGGTCGCAAAGCCGGTTGATGAATCGCAAATCGTGATCGATGACGATGGTCGCGCAGCCGACATCCCTGCGAATGCCCTCGATCGCTACCGCCAATGTCTCGGACTCGCCTTCGTTGAGGCCGGCCGCCGGCTCGTCGAGCAGCAGCAACGATGGGCCCAACGCCAGCGCGCGGGCGATTTCGAGCCGACGCTGGCTGCCATAGGACAGCGTGCCGGCCGGAACGTCGGCGAAGCCATCCAGCTGATATTGCGCAAGCAGTTGATCGACGCCGATGCGTGCCGCCGCTTCCGGCCGAACCGCCTGGCAGGTGATATGGGCGACCTCGACATTCTGCCGGACGGTCAAATCCTTGAACAGCCGGATGGTCTGGAACGTACGCGCGACGCCGGCCCGCGCGCAATGCTCAGGACCGTGGCCGGTGATCTCCTTGCCCGCCAGCCTCACACTGCCGGTGTCCGGCTTGAGCACGCCGGAGATGGCGTTGACCAGAGTGGATTTGCCGGCGCCATTGGGGCCGATCAGGCCGAGGATTTCGCCGGCCTCGCAGGCCAGCGAGGCACTGCGCAACGCCTGCACGCCGCCAAAGGTCTTGCTGACTGCCTCAACCGACAGCATCGGTTCCATCTCCCATCCGGCCGATGGCTATTTCTCCTGTCGGCCGGTGAACAGGATGCTAGACCCCGGACTTTTCCATAACAAGTATTTTTTTCCATTTTAGAAAATATTCTTGAGAGGCCCCAAACTTTCGGGCCCGGATTCCAGTCAGGCCGGGATCAGACCCCGGCGCCGGCCGGCAGCCCGTCGCGCGGCACTGTGTTCGACATCAGCATGATCACCTGCTCTTCGCCCAGCGCGATATAGGCGTGCTGCATTTCGCCATCGAACAGGATGCTGTCGCCCGGCTGCAGCACGGTTGGATCATAATGGATCGTGTGCAGTTCCAGGCTGCCGCTCAGCACGTGGATGAACTCCTCGCCCGAATGGCTGCGCCAGCCACCGTTCTCCTCAAAACTCTTCGCGCGCAGCGTGACACGCCAGAAAATGTTGGTCTTGTCGCGAAAATCGCTGCACAGGACCTCGAATTCCATTGCGTTGCCCTGGTGCAGGATGCCGCTGCCGGCGCGCGTGATCGAGCGCCGCGCCTGCATGCCCGGCTTCGGGCTGAACAGGAAGGAGGCCACCGGCACATGCAGCACGCCGGCGATCATCAGTGCGACGTCGACCGTCAGCCGGGCTTTGCCGTTCTCCAGTTTCGACAATTGCGAAACCGAAAGGCCGGAGCGTTCGCTGAGATCGCGCAGCGTGATGTTCCGCTCCTTGCGCGCATCGCGGATCTTGCTACCCACATTGCCCTGCATCACCCGCGCCCTTGGCTGTCGTGTTTCCAATTCGACAAGCTCTAGCGGCGCGCCTCGGGGGCGTCCAGCCTTTAGACGGCTACGGCTGGTTTCGGCCATAACGACATCGCAACGGTGGCAAATACGGTTTCTAGCGTGCGGCTGACGAGCTCGAATGTTTCCGGATCGGAAAGCAGGTCGTTGCGGACTTCGAGATAAAGGCACGCCCTGCCCTGCTCCACCC
>NZ_RZPH01000855.1:0-2671 GCF_004022825.1 Mesorhizobium sp. M7A.F.Ca.CA.004.04.2.1 | reverse complement strand
CCCCCGGTCGTGCAGCAGCTCAAGCCAAGCTGCCAGACCCAGATAATCGGCACCACCGCCGTGAGCAATTGCCGCTGACATCAAGGCGTTTTTCATTTATTTAGCCGACTTAGGTATTTCGAGTGTCTTTCGGCACATGCGAAAGTTTTGGTTTCGCAACGATGCCTTGTCGCGCTATGCGGCATTGCATCGACTGGATTGACGAATGGCAGCCACCAAGAAAAAGGCCGTACGCAAGGCAAAAAAGGGCGAGAGGATCCGCCAGGTGGCGGCTATTCCCTTTCGGCTGACCGCGCGCGGCGACATCGAGGTCATGCTGGTCACGTCGCGTACCACCAGGCGCTTCATCGTCCCCAAGGGCTGGCCGATGAAGGGCAAGAGCGGACGCAAGGCGGCCACCATCGAGGCACAGGAGGAAGCCGGCGTGCTCGGCAAGACGCTGAAGCAGCCGGCGGGCACCTATTCCTACTGGAAGCGGCTGGCCAATCGCTTTGTCCGCGTCGACGTCATCGTCTATCTGCTCGAGGTGAGCGAGGAACTGGCCGACTGGCAGGAAGCCAAACGACGCCAGCGGGCCTGGCTGGCGCCAGCCGACGCAGCCATGCTCATCGACGAGCCTGATCTTTCAACGTTGGTGAAGACGCTGAAGCTTCCTCAGCCTTTGCAGGTGGACCAGGCGTAAAGCCTCACTCGCCGGGCTCATCGCTTTCGGGAAACGGCCGCACCGGCGTGCCGGTATAGGTCCACAGCCATTCGCGCGGCAGCGGCCCTTTGTTTCGCTCGGCCTGCTGCGACTGCTCCCAGGCATGCGCAAGGATGCCGACCGAGCGCGACAGCACGAAAAGCCCTCGCGTCAGCGCTGGCGGAAAACCGAGTTCGCCATAGATGACGGCGGTAGCGCCATCGATGTTGAGCGGTATTTTTTTCCTCTTGCGTCGCGCGACGTCCGCCTCGATCGCTTCTGCAATATCGACGAAACGTCCGTTGACGGCACCGCGTGCGGCAAATTCGCGGGTCAGTTCCAGCAAGCGCGGCGCGCGCGGGTCGACGGGATGGAAGCGATGTCCGAGCCCCGGCACATAGCCCTTCTCCTCGGCGAAGAACCGGTCGAGCCGTGTCGAGACCGCTTCATTCAGCGTCATCCCGGCATCGATTGCCACGGCAATGTCACCATAGAAGGAAAGCGCCTGCTCGCCGGCGCCACCGTGCACGTCGCCGAGAACGTTGATGGCCGAGGCCATGGCGCTGTTGATACCGACGCCGCAGGTTGCGGCCATGCGCGCGATGGCGATCGATGGCGCCTGCGGTCCGTGGTCGACGGCGGCTCCCAAGGCAATGCCGAGCAACTCTGCCTGGTCCTCGCCGGGCAGTTCGCCGCGCAGCATCAGCCAGATGACAGCCGGGAAGCTGACGCGGCCGATCAGATCCTGGATCTCGTAGCCGCGCAGCCGGATGACACCAGGCCGCATCTCGATGATGTCGGTCTGCCACCATTCCTCGCCGCGCTCACGGCCCGTCTTCTCCGTGTCGCTCATGCGCCTGCCTTTGTCTTGGCGCGGGGTGGCAGGTCGGCGAACACCTCGCCCATATGTTCGCCGAGCGCCGGCGGCGGCTTTGTCGGCAACGGCGCCTCGCCATCTACCATGAAGCCGCCGCGCAGAACGGTCAGCGGCTTGTCCATGCCGGCCACATCATCAAAATTCGCGGTCACCCGGCGTTCGAGCACTTGCGGCTCGGCCAGCACTTGCGGGATCGTCAGCACCCTGCCGGCAGGCACGCCGGCGCGATTGAGCATCTCTTCCCAGGCCGCGGCCGGCGCGCCCGCCAGGGCGTCCTCGATTTCGACTTTAAGCGCCGCACGGTTGCGCTTGCGCGTCTCGCGCTCGGCAAAGCGGACATCGGAGGCCAGTTCCGGCCGGCCGATCAGCCGGCACAGCGCCACGAACTGCTCCTGCTTGTTGGCGGCGATGTTGACGAGCCCGTCGCCGGTGCGAAACGTACCGGAGGGTGCCGCCGTCATGTTCTCATTGCCCATCGGCTTGGGGTCGATGCCTACGGTCAGATAGTTGGAAACCGGCCAGCCAAGCGCGGAAAGTGTGCATTCGAGCATCGAGACGTCGAGAAAGGCACCCTCGCCGCTCGTCTTCTGCCGCACCAGCGCCGAGGTAATGGCGAACGCGCCGACCAGTCCGCCAAGCGTGTCGGCCACGGGATAGCCGACCCGCAGCGGCGCCGTTTCCGGTGTTCCGGTGATACTCATGATCCCCGACAGGCCCTGGATGATCTGGTCATAGGCGGGATTGTCGCGCATCGGCCCGGTCTGGCCGAAACCCGATATCGCGCAATAGACGAGGCCTGGACGGACCGTCTTCAGCGCCTCGTAACCAAGCCCCAGCCGATCCATCACGCCCGGGCGGAAATTCTCCACCAGGGCGTCGGCGCTGGCCACCAGATCGAAAAAGCGCTCGCGATCGGCTTGCTGCTTGAGGTCGAGCACCACCGACCGTTTGCCGGCGTTCTGCGCCAGGAACGATGCGCCCATGCCGGCGCTGTTCAGCTTTGGCGAGCCGCCGAGCTGGCGGGCTAGGTCGCCGCCTTGCGGCGCCTCGACCTTGATCACATCGGCGCCGAGCAGCGCCAGCTGATAGGCGCAGTAGGGACCGGCCAGGAC
>NZ_RZPH01000854.1:0-2673 GCF_004022825.1 Mesorhizobium sp. M7A.F.Ca.CA.004.04.2.1 | reverse complement strand
GGCTGGGACTTGCCGGCATTGGTCTGGCCGGTGCCGTGGCCGGGCTGGCCCTGGTGACCATCGTCACGCCGGAGGTCCAGCCGGACCATTATGTGCTGGATGCCAATGCGACGGCGTTTGGCGATGCCGGCCCCGCTGCCGAGAACGGTGAGGAAAGCCTATGAGCACGCGCTGGGTCCGTGGTCTGGTTATTGCTTCCGTGGTGCTGAACGTCTTTCTTGCCGGCGCATTCGTCGGCGGTGCGGTCTGGCTGAGAAATGCCAAAACAGGTGTCTCGCTGGAATCGGCCGGCCGACAACTTCCCGACCAGGATCGCAAGGCGTTCCGCGAGGCGCTGCGCCAGGTTCGCGTGCAGTCCCGTCAGATCATTCTCGATGGCCAGCAGGCCAGGCAGCAGGCAGCGGACCTGCTGCAACAGCCTGTCATGGACAAGGCCGCCGTGTCGGCGGCCCTGGAGCGGGCACGCAACGCCGACGCGACGGTTCGCACCCGGCTCGAGCAGGCCATTGTCGACTTCGCGGCGAACACATCACCCGAAAACCGGAGCGTGCTGGCACAGGCATTGCTGCGCCACATGGAACGCCGCGCTGCCGTGGCGCCGAAAAAATCGCCATGACGACCGACGGAAAATGCTCGAGACGCCGTTTAATGAAGAGAAGGGACAAGCCTGCCCGATCGCACCGTGCCGGGCGGCCATCTTCAAACTCGAATGCACTCGGAGCCCAATTATGAGTCGCCTGAAAAACTATGCAGCAGCCGCTATCCTGGCGGTCAGTGGAACTGTCGTGACCGCCACCGCGTCCAGCGCGATGCCCGTCATGTCTGTAACCCATCCGGCCGCCCCGGCATTGGTCGAGCATGTCCGCTGGGGGTGCGGCATCGGCTGGCACCCGAACCGATGGGGCCGTTGCGTGCCGAACGGCGTCGTCGTCGTGCGCCCGCACTACCATTACTGGCACGCTCCGGTCTATGGCTGGCACCCGCACCATCACTGGCGCCGCTGGCACCATAACTGATCGAAGCACGGCGGGGCCAGGCACCTGGCCCCGCGTCAGCGCCGGCGCACGGGCAATCCTGTCAGCCAGCCCGGAGTTAAGGTTAGCGCCGCTCCAATCCGTGGACGCCCGCTAGATATCTCAGCCGATTGGGTCCGGCCCCAGCGTCGCCACCGTCTTCAGCGCGCCGTCGAGCATGTCGCCCTTCTCGTCCTTCAGCGCCATCTCGCGCAGGCGGCGGATCCAGTCGGCGGCGTCGGCTCGGCCCTTGACCAGGTCGAGCGCCGACAGCACGCGGTCGAATTTCGACTGTGCCCGGACATGGGTGTCGCTGTAGCCCTTGATCAGCCGGCGGCAATTGAGGATCTCGACGGCCAGTGCGTAGTCCTGGGGCACATGGTCGAGAGCCAGCGCGTACCAGCGATCGAGATGCGCGACCTCGACCTTGTGGCGCAGCAGACTACGGCGCCAGCGGCGCAGGCCGCCGATGAACCACAAAGCGGCAAAGCCGGCAAAACTGTCGGTGCGGATGCGGCGGCCATGATTGATGCGGCGATCGAGAAGGGCGGCGAGCTTCGGGCGGTCCTCGATGTAGCTGCCCAGACCCGCCGGCAGCGTGCCGCAGAACTCCTCGATGCGCGGGTGGAAATATTCGGTCACCTGCAGGATCGAGCCGTCCTTGACGCCGACCTCGCGGCGCACACGTTTGCCGCGCGTCGAGCGCGTCTTGAGATCGGCGACGCGGATCATGTCGTCGTAGCATAGCGCGTTGGCCAGATGCTTGGCAGCAGCGATCGACAGGCCATAGCCCTGAAGCGGCCCGTCTAGCGCGACGGCCTTGTCCAACCGGTCGAGATACTCGCGCCCATAGGCGATGTCCTGATAGTCGACGACCTTTCTCAAGCCCCGAAGTGCCATGTCGCGTACGGCTACCGGCAACAGGTCGATGCGGTCAGCCAAGGCCTGCCAGCCCTGCAGCAGGTTTTGCGGGCCACTCACCTGTCCTGTGCCCAGGGCAGATTCGACAATCGCGGGCTCAGCCGGCTTCTGCGCCGGTGCTGCCGTGCCGCGCGCGCGGTCAAACGCAGCGCCGAAGGCAGCAAGGCTGGCCTTGACGCCCCGGCCGCCGGCACCGATCGCCTGTTCGTAGCTCTCGCGGGTGAAGGGCAGCGCATCGGACCCCGCTAGCGCGCCAAGCAGGCTGGCCGAGATCATCGAGCCATTGTCGGCTGCGATCTTTTCCATGTCGAAAGCGATGAAGCGCTTCGATGCGGCTTCCGCCGTCGCATGCACCTTGGAGGACGAAGCCCGGCCATCGCCCGGTTCGATCTTTTCCGACACGGCGGCGATGCGGTGCGACGAGGCAATCAGCGTGGTGCGGTCGGGCGTGACGAAGCCGCGAATGATGGCACGGCCGGCTTCCATCAATTCGGCGGCGATCAGGATGTCGACATCGCCCTGCGACGGCGACAGGGCAAAGACCGGCAGCCGGCCGGTGTCGCGGGCCATCTCGACATAATAGATGGTGGCGCCGGTACGCTGGGCGACACCGGCGACCGAGGTCGATTGCGCAACATAGCCGTTGCGCTCGGCGACATCGGTGATCCAGTCGGCGAGAACGCCACCGCCCTGGCCGCCGACCGCCAGCACGGCGAGCTTGATGACACGCTCGCTATCC
>NZ_RZPH01000853.1:0-2676 GCF_004022825.1 Mesorhizobium sp. M7A.F.Ca.CA.004.04.2.1 | reverse complement strand
GTCCTGAAGCCAATGGCCGGCGAGGTTATCCGCGCACCCGGTGTACGTGCCGCCTATCTGCCGCAGCAATCGGAGCTCGACCGCTCTTTTCCAGCGCGCGTGGTCGATCTGGTTTCGCTCGGCCTGTGGCCACGACGCGGCCTGCTTGGCCGCTACACCAAGGAAGATCGCGATGACGTCAGCAAGGCGCTGATGGCGGTCGGCCTCGGCGGCTTTGAAAAGCGCCCGATCGACACGCTGTCGGGCGGCCAGTTGCAGCGCACGCTGTTTGCGCGCGTCCTGCTGCAGGACGCCGACCTCATCCTGCTCGACGAACCCTTCAACGCCGTCGACGCCAAGACGGTCGGCGACCTCATTGCCCTGATCAAGCACTGGCACGGCGAGGAACGCACCATCATGGTTGTCGTGCACGATCTGGACCTGGTGCGGCAGAATTTCCCCGAAACGCTGCTTCTCGCCCGCCAGCCGATCGCCTGGGGCGAAACCAGGGAAACGCTGAAACCTGACAACCTGTTGCGCGCCCGCCGCTTCCACGAAGCTTGGGAAGAAAATGCACCCTGGTGCGAGCCGGGCGAGGACGCTCATGGTGACGATCACCATGGCCACGATCACGACCGCCAACATGGCGTCGGACCGAGGGCTGCCTGATGGACATGCTTTACGGCCTTGTCATCGCGCCCTTCGCCGATTTCGGCTTCATGCAGCGGGCTTTGATCGGTTCGCTGATGCTGTCGCTCGGCGCCTGCCCTATCGGCGTCTTCCTGATGCTGCGGCGCATGAGCCTGTCGGGCGACGCCATGGCGCATGCCATCCTGCCCGGCGCGGCCGCCGGCTTCCTGTTCTATGGGCTGGAGATCCTGCCGATGACCATCGGCGGCCTGATCGCCGGCGTCATCGTCGCGCTCGGCGCCGGCGCCGTCTCGCGCTTCACCATACAGCGCGAGGACGCCTCGATGGCGGCGTTCTATCTGATTTCGCTCGCCATCGGCGTGCTGATGGTGTCGATCCGCGGGTCCAGCGTCGATCTCATGCATGTGCTGTTCGGCACCGTGCTGGCGCTCAACGATGAGGCCCTGACGCTGATCGGCGGCATCGTCGCGGTGACGCTGGTCAGCCTCGCCATCTTCTGGCGGGCGCTGGTCGCCGAATGCCTCGACCCGCTGTTCCTGCGCTCGGTCAGCCGGCTCGGCAGTCCGGTGCATTTCATCTTCCTCGGCCTTGTCGTGCTCAACCTTGTCGGCGGCTTCCAGGCACTCGGCACGCTTCTGTCGGTTGGGCTGATGATGCTGCCGGCCGCAGCCGCCCGCTTCTGGACAGTTCGCGTCGAGCCGATGTGCGTGCTGGCGGTGCTGATCGGCTTTGCGTCCTGCGTCGCCGGGCTGCTTCTGTCCTATCACGCGTCGCTGCCATCCGGCCCGGCCATCATCCTGTCGGCCGGCGTCGTCTATTTCGCCTCGATCCTGTTTGGCACGCGCGGCATTCTGCGCGCGCGCATCATCCATCACCGTCACAGAACGGCCTGATCCCCGCCCCTAGAAGGAGACCCGTCTATGCTGAAATCGATCCATGCCGCCCTGGCGATGAGCGTTATAACATTAACCGCTTTTGGCGCATCGTCGGCCTTGGCCGCACCGCTGAAAGTGGTCGCCAGCTTCACCGTCATTGCCGATTTCGCCAAAAATGTCGGCGGCGACCGCATCGACGTCACCACCATTGTCGGGCCGGATGGCGACGCCCATGTCTACGAGCCGAGCCCGGCCGATGCTGTGGCCATGGCCAAGGCCGACATCGTTCTGGTCAACGGCCTGCATTTCGAAGGTTTCCTGCAGCGGCTGGTCGATGCCAGCGCCACCAAGGCGTCTATCATCACCTTGACCAAGGGCGTGACGCCGATCGATTTCAAACCTGAATTCGCCGATGCCGACGCGGCCGAAGGTGCCGGCACCGACGGCGGCAAGACGGTCACCGATCCGCACGCCTTCCAGTCGATCGCCAATGCCAGGATCTACGTGAAGAACATCGCCGAGGCTTTCTGCGCGGCGGATGCGGAAGGCTGCGTCAGCTACCAGACCAATGCCGCCGCCTACACGAAGAAGCTCGACGCGGTCGAAGGCGAAGTGAAAGCGGCGATCGCCTCAATCCCGGAGAGCAAGCGCGTCGTCATCACCTCGCATGACGCCTTCGGCTATTTCGAACACGCATACGGCCTGACCTTCCTCGCCCCGCAAGGCATCTCGACCGACTCCGAGCCATCCGCCGCAGACGTCGCCAAA
Organism: Mesorhizobium sp. M7A.F.Ca.CA.004.04.2.1; assembly: GCF_004022825.1. NCBI lineage: Bacteria > Pseudomonadati > Pseudomonadota > Alphaproteobacteria > Hyphomicrobiales > Phyllobacteriaceae > Mesorhizobium > Mesorhizobium sp. M7A.F.Ca.CA.004.04.2.1. The sequence continues at coordinate 403 of NZ_RZPH01000853.1, read as the reverse complement.
CTGGTCAATCAGGTGAAGCAGGACAAGGCGGCTGCGATCTTCGTCGAGAACATCACCAACCCGCGCCTGATCGAACAGATCGCCAGCGAAACCGGCATCAAGGTCGGCGGCACGCTCTATTCGGATGCGCTGTCGCAGCCCGACGGCCCGGCCGCGACCTACATCGACATGATGCACAACAACATCCGTCAGATCAAAGGCGCCATTCTCGGCAGCTGAGTTTGAAGGATCGTCCAGCCGGGCCGCATCGGCCCGGTTGGATTTTCCGCCACGCAATGTCTATTTGGCAGAGAATTCCTTCGGTACGGATTGCCGCCCATGTCGGGGAGTGGCAAGACTGCCGCCTGACCAGTTTGCGAGGATGCTGCCATGGAATACCGCGAAATCAGCGAGGACTATTCGG
>NZ_RZPH01000852.1:0-2676 GCF_004022825.1 Mesorhizobium sp. M7A.F.Ca.CA.004.04.2.1 | reverse complement strand
CGGTGAGGGCGGACCGGATTTCATTCTGATCTGCCGCCCGGCCGATCTTGTCGACAAGGTGCTGGCGCTGGAGCTTGGTGCGGCCGACGTCGTCGAGAGCCCGCTCAATGTCCGTGAACTGGCCGCCCGTGTCGGCGGTCTGCTTTCGCGCCGCGGCAGGGGCACCCAGGAACTGATCGTGCTGGAGAACGCGACCGTCGATCTGAGATCGGCCATGGTCATGCATCGCTCCGGCTCCGAGGAACAGCTTTCGCCTGGCCAGGTGGCCCTGCTCAGGTTGTTCCTGGCCAGTCCGCGCAAGGTGCTGACGCGTGACGATATCATCGCCGCGGCACCGGCCGAAAACGCCGACGCCTTCGATCGCTCGATCGATTCGCGCATCGTGCGGCTGCGCCGCAAGCTCGACACCGACACCATCACCACAATACGTGGCGCCGGCTATCGGTTCGATCCGCCGCGGCAATTTGCCGACTGACTGCCTGCTACTGGCGCAATCCCTTTTTTCGGGCATCGGATTTTCCATCTCTGGGCCCGATGCTCTTGACGCTCAGCGTACCAGCAGAAGCGATGGCCCCACCGGCATGTCACTGCCCATGGTGAGTTCGCTTGCATGGGCGCGGTCCCGGAGGAGCACGGTAGCAAGACCGGCAAAGCCGAGCAGGCCCTGGGCGTAAAGCAGTGCGGACAGCACCGAAGCAGCGAATTTCGTTTTCATCGTCGCAGTTCCCCAAATGCCAATTCTTCAAAAATGAACCTGTTGCGGGTCTCTTCAGGATACCCCCGAAGTGCCCGCGCCGCCCACGGAGCCCCCCGTCGCGGCGCGGGCCTTCGGTCCTCTCGGCAGCAAGTTGCCGGAGGCGCCGCGCAAACCCGTCAGCCTAAGGCCGACCCGCCAGAGGGCCTTGAGCCGGGCGATGCGCAGGCTGGAAACAATCCAGACCGTGGCGAAAAACAGTGCGGTATGCAGCGTCGAAATCTCGCCCGAAGTCATCGCGCCGAGCCTTGTCAGCGGGGTGCCGGCAACCGTGCCGACGCCGCCGATGACCGCTGCCGCGATGCTGATCCTGAGAAGCCAGGACAGCGCGTTTGATTTCGTCCTCATGTTCGTTACCGGCTGTTTTCGTTGCGTCAACTTTGCTCGCACCCCGTATCCGGATCATGCCGCTTGGAGCCGCGCTTTGTTGCAGGTTGGTTTCGATGCTGACGCTTGATCTTTCACATGACACCAATTCGCACTTTCGTTTGGAGGCGGATACTCATGTTCCCGACTCCTGGTCTTGGCTGGGTGGGTCTGCCGAGCCTGTTCCAGCCAGGTTATAAGGAGGCGTTTGTTAACCAGCGGAAACAGATTCGAAACAGAAACGAGCGTTTTGCGAAATCTTCTCGAAACATGACGTTGGGATAAGCGGCCATCGAACTGGAGCCGGCCAACCGGCAGAGAGAGGGGACTTCATCATGCATACCGCCATTTCCGCCAAGCTTATCAACATCACCGCCGCTGCCTTGACTGGTGCAGCACTGCTGCTCGGCGCCGGCTCGGGTGCGGCGCACGCCGCCAACAAGATCGTGGCACGCGTTTCGCTTTCGCAGCAGATCATGGAAGTCTCCGTCGACGGCCGGCCGACCTTCGCCTGGAAAGTCTCCACCGGCGACCGGGCCCATGTGACGCCGACCGGCTCGTTCAAGCCGACCCGCATGCATGAGATGTGGTATTCGAAGAAATACGACAACGCCCCGATGCCGCACTCGGTCTTCTTCAGCGGCGGCTATGCGGTACACGCGACCTACGCGATCAAGCGCCTCGGCCAGCCGGCTTCGCATGGCTGCGTGCGGCTGCACCCCGACAACGCGGCCGATTTCTACCAGCTCGTCGAAACCTTCGGGGCGACCAACACCAGCATCGTCATCGTCAAGTAGCAGGCTGGAAACGGTGGCGTGTCAGCATGCTGGCGCGCCTCGAGGCTCCCACCGGAAAACGCTGCGGTATGAGCACAGCTCGAACCGAGGTATTGCGTACAGCTCAAACCGGCGGAGCCCAGCCAAAAAGAAAAGAGGCCGGAAAGTTTCCGGCCTCTTTTCTTTTGCATTTGTCCTGCGCATTTCCGGGCAGGAAGCCCCACCCTAGCTCGGCAGTGCCGGCATCAGCTTGGGATCCGGCTTCTCCGCCAAATGAGGCAGGTCCTTGCTGGCGATGAAGGTGTAGAACATGGGCACGACGAAGAGCGTGAACAGGGTTCCGACCAGGATGCCGGTGAAGATGACCAGGCCCATCGAATAGCGGGCCGCGGCACCAGCGCCGCTGGACGTGATCAGCGGCACCACGCCGAGCGCCATCGCCGCTGTCGTCATCAGGATCGGCCGCAGGCGCACCTTGGCCGAGGCGATGATGGCGTCGCGCCGTCGCATGCCATGCTTTTCACGCTGCTGGTTGGCGAACTCGACCAGCAGGATGCCGTGCTTGGTGATCAGACCGATCAGTGTGATCAGGCCGACCTGCGTGTAGATGTTGAGCGTGCCGAGGCCCAGATTGAGCGGCACGATCGCGCCGAAGATCGACAGCGGCACCGCCATCATGATGATCAGGGGGTCGCGAAAGCTTTCAAACTGCGCCGCCAGCACCAGATAGATGACGACAACGGCCGCCGCGAAAGCGATCAGGATGGTGTTGCCCTGTTC
>NZ_RZPH01000851.1:0-2676 GCF_004022825.1 Mesorhizobium sp. M7A.F.Ca.CA.004.04.2.1 | reverse complement strand
GTGCGGAATTTCGCCGACGAAAGCGACATCGTCCGGCATCCACCATTTGGCTACCTTGCCGTCCATGAAGCCGAGAATGTCAGCCTTGGTCGGTTCCTTGCCCGGTTTGCGGACGACGACCAGCAGCGGCCGTTCGCCCCATTTCGAATGCTGAACGCCGATGGCTGCCGCCTCGGCGACATCGGGATGGCCGACAGCCAGGTTCTCGAGGTCGATGGTCGAAATCCATTCGCCGCCGGATTTGATGACGTCCTTGGCGCGATCGGTGATCTGCATGTAGCCGCCAGCGTCGATGTGGGCGACGTCGCCAGTGTCGAACCAGCCATCCTCATCGAACTGCTCCACGCCGGCGTCGCCATAATAGGCACGGGCAACGGCCGGCCCACGCACTTTCAGGCGGCCAAAAGTCTTGCCGTCCCAAGGCTGCTCGTTGTTGTCGTCGTCGGTCACCTTCATTTCGACGCCGAAGGGCGGATAGCCCTGTTTCTGCTGGACGTCGAGCCGGGCTTCGCCCTCAAGACCAGCATGGTCCGGCTTCAGGGTACACAGCGTGCCGAGCGGCGACATTTCGGTCATGCCCCAGGCGTGGATAACCTGGACATCGTAGTTCTGCTGAAACTTGGTCATGATCGCGCGCGGGCACGACGAGCCGCCGATGACGACCTTGTTGAGATAGGGAAGCTCCTTGCCGGTCTCCTCCAGATGCTGCAGCAGCATCATCCAGACGGTCGGCACGGCGGCGCTGAAGGTCACCTTCTCGGTGTCGAGCAGTTCATAGATCGAGGCGCCATCCATCTTGCAGCCGGGCATGACCAGCTTGGCACCGATCATCGGCCCGCTCTGGCCAAGGCCCCAGGCATTGGCGTGAAACATCGGCACGACAGGCAGGATCGTATCGCGCGACGACAGTCCCATGGCGTCGGGCATGGCAGCGATCATGGCGTGCAGCACGTTCGAACGATGGCTGTAGACGACGCCCTTGGGATCGCCCGTGGTCCCGGACGTGTAACACATGCCGGCGGCGGTGCTTTCGTCGAAGGTCTTCCAGGCGAAGTCGCCATCCGCTTCGTCAAGCCAATCTTCATAGGCGACCGTGTTGGGCAATGTCGTCGGCGGCATATGCGCCCTGTCGGTCAGCACGATCACCTGTTTCAGCGATTTGACGGCGCCGGCGATCTTCTCGAGCAGCGGCATGAAAGTCAGGTCGACGAAGACAGCCTTGTCCTCGGCATGGTTCATGATCCAGACGATCTGCTCGGGAAACAGCCGCGGATTGAGCGTGTGGTAGATGGCGCCGATGCCCATGATGCCGTACCAGGCCTCGATGTGGCGCGCGGTGTTCCAGGCCAGCGTGGCGATACGGTCGCCCATCCCATAACCGTCACGCTCCAGCCGCTGGGCGACCTTCAGGGCGCGGCGATGGATGTCGGCGTAGGTGGTGCGCACGATCGGCCCTTCGATCGAGCGCGACACGATCTCGCGCACGCCATGCTGCCGCTCGGCATTGTCGATGAGCTTATGGCAAAGCAGCGGCCATTCCTGCATCAGTCCCAGCATTCGATCCTCCCTCACGCTTTTTGCGTTGTGCTTTTCGAGCTATTGTGGAGCGAACCGGCGGATTGTCCAGCCGCCAGCACCCCTGAGCGCCGCATTGGTGGAAAACCGCCACAATCCGGCCATCGTCGGCGTTAAGTTTCGTTAACGGGCAAAGGGGTGCGATTGGCGACTGAAAGAGGTTCGCATGGACGCGCAGCTCGACGACAAGGCTCTCGAGAGTACGCTTGCCGAAAGTCTGGCCGATGTGGTGCCGGACACAAAGACTGTTTCCGAAGATGAATTTGTTGAAGTTGTCGGCGGCGCGCTGGAAGCGGTCGGCGGCACGCTGCTGTTCAAGATGTGCGTCCAGAATCAGGGCGAGGACCAGCACGTCGCGGCCGCGTCAGTCGGCGATGGCGGAAACCGCCAGTTCCTGCTGCTTACCTTGCCTACCGGCGGCGGTTCCCTGAAGGTCGAGACCGTCTCAAGAAGCAGCAACCCGGTCGCCGGGATCGCTGCCGCCTATGCCGGTCTCATGGACGTGTTCAAAGCCGCTGCCTGACCGCTGACGACAATCCCGAGGATTCCAAGGGGCGATCCATCGGCGTCGGCTAAGCAAGTTTTGCGTGTTGGATGGCGATAGCGGCTTGCGCAATGCGCTTGCGCGACACACCTTAAGTCGACGCAAGGAGAGCCCCCCGCATGGATCAGATCGCCAACCCCGCACCCGGTTTCCAACGCAACCCGGACAAAATCATCACTGTCGAGCCCTATGCCGGCACCGTTACCGTGCGTGTCGGAGACGTGGTCATCGCTTCAACAACGAAGGCCAAGGTGCTGACCGAGGCCCCCTATCCGGCGGCCTTCTACATTCCGTTCGCCGACATCGATTTCGGCAAGCTCGGCCGCACCGACCACTCGACCCATTGCCCCTACAAGGGCGATGCAAGCTATTGGAGCGTGCTGCCTGCCGGCGAGACCGGCCAGAACGCCATGTGGGCGTACGAGCGGCCTTTCGACGAAATGGCTGAAATCCGCAACCACGGCGCATTCTACGCTAGCAAGGTCACGATCGAAGCCAAACCGGACTGAGCCAACGCCGAGGGCATCGAGATCCGCTCGGCTGGCCAGTCACTCCGT
>NZ_RZPH01000084.1:0-10968 GCF_004022825.1 Mesorhizobium sp. M7A.F.Ca.CA.004.04.2.1 | reverse complement strand
GCCACAATGCGGTCGCGGTAGGTCTCGCCATCCGACGACAGCGGGTCGCATTGCGCCGTGACGATCACCGTTGGCGGCAGGCCGGAGAAATCGGTGTCGCGCAGCGGTGAGAAGGTCGGGTCGTCGGGCGATTGCCGCCTGGCCGAGCGGACGTCGCGGTAGAAGGCGATGTCGGCCACGGATAGCAGCGGCGCCTCGGCGTGTTCGACATAGGAACCGGCGGTCTCGTCGCCGCCGAGTTCGGGATAGATCAGCACTTGCCCGACCGCAGCTCTGATATGGCGGCGCGTCGCCTGCGCCACGGCGGCGGCGAGATTGCCGCCAGCGCTTTCGCCACACAGGACCAGCGGCAGGTCTGACGTCGCTGCCGCCCATTCGAAGGCGGCCACCGCATCGTCGAAGGCGGCGGGGTGGACGTGTTCCGGCGCCAGGCGGTAGTCGACCGACAGCACGTCGAAACCGGTGCCGGCGCAGAGCTCGGCGCAGATGTCGTCATGGCTTTCCAGCCCGCCGAGGATGAAGCCGCCGCCGTGGTAGTAGATCACCATCGCCTTCGCGGCACTACCGGCAAGCTGGTAACGGCGGACCGGGATGTCGCGGCCGGCGGCGATCAGGCCGTCGCTGGCCTTGACGCCTGCTGGGCGGCCCTGGTGGAAGGCCCGGCTCATCCTGTCATAGACGGCGCGCTGCTTGTCGATCGGCAGGCCGATGATTTCGGGCGGATACCAGGCGTTGACCGCGTCGATATAGGCCCACAGGGCCGGGTCGAGCCGTGTTTCGTAGGGGCCGCGGCTCATAGATCGGCGTAGAGCGCGGCCGCGTTGTCGAAGCTGAAGCGCAGCGGCACCGAGCCCTCGACCTGCCAGGCGGTGACGGTCTCGCCCGCCAGCAGCCGGCAGGCGCCGTCGGTGTCGGTGACGGCGCCGCCATAGAGCCGGTTGGCGAGGTTGAGGATGCCGGTCTGGTGCATGGCCGCGCTGCCGCTGCCGCAGGCATCCTTGACCAAAAGCACGCGGAAGCCCTTCGCCACCGCATCCTTGACGGAAGCGTCGATGCAGGCCTCGGTCCAGACGCCCGATATGACCAGCCATTCGATGCCTGAAGACTTGATGTCGCGGGCCGCCGGGCCGGTGCGGAAGGCGCTGGCCTCGGCCTTGACCAGCAGCGCCTCGCCGTTGATCGGTGCCACCTCACGGCAGATCTCGGTCAGCGGATCGCTCTTGTCGGAGAAAGCCGACTTGCCGTCTTCACCGACCGGATGAAACGGCCGGTCCTGCTTGTCGAGATCGACGATGTAGGCCCAGTGGTAGAGCGGCACATGGTTTTGCCGCGCCGCCGCCTGCAGGCGCTGGACATTGGCGAGGATGCTGCTGAAGCCCTCGACCAGATAGCGGGGGTCCTGCCGGTGCTCTTCCTGCAGGTCGATGAAGATCGCGGCCACCGTGCCGGGCTTGATGGAGATGGGGGTTTTCATGCCGATGCGCCTTGGTTGTGGGCGGGCGACACCGCTCTGTTTAGCGAGCTGGCGCAAGCAGCGGTGATTGGCCGGCGCCTCCCCACCTTCGGCATCCACGGGCGGAGCAGGAGCGAAGCTCCGTCGCGGAGACCCGAGGATCCATGCCGTGATGTTGATCGAATGGTGCAGCGGTGCAGAACTTGTACCGTTGCGGTGCATAGAGGTCGCGGCATGGATCCCTTGGGCTGCAAAGCAGCTCCAGGGGTCTGCGCCGCGTCGCTGCGCTCCTTGCTCCGCCCTAGGATGACGAAGCGATGGAAGGCTGCGACAGCAGCGAAGGCTCGCGATCCGGCGCCGGTGTACGAAACCGCCCTCAAACCTGCGTCTCCAGAAACTCGTCCTCATAGGGAAAGCGCGAAAGCAGCTCCGTGCCCGTCTCGGTGATCAGGATCTCGTCCTCCAGCTTGACGCCCTCGCGGCCGCCTTTCTCGCCGATATAGCTTTCCACGCTCACCACCATGCCTGGCACGATATGGCCGTCACGGCCATAGGTCTCGTAATCCATGGCATGCGCGATGAACGGCGTTTCGCCATGCATGCCGACGCCGTGCATTACCGAGGTGTAGCGCTGGTCGACGAAACGGTCCGGGATTTTCCACGCCTTCTCGGCAATCTCGCGGAACGCCATGCCGGGTTTGACGATCGAAATGTTGTGCTGAACCTGGTCGTGCGCCATGCGGTAGAGCGACTTCTGGTAGGGCGTCGGCTTGCCCGGCCCGCAGCGGAAGGTGCGCGAGAAATCCGAATAATAGCCGTAGCAGCCGATCGTGTCGGTATCGAGCGCCAAGAGTTCGCCGGGCCGGATCTTGCGGCCGCTGGCCTCGTTGAACCACGGATTGGTACGCTGGCCCGATGTCAGCAGCCGCGTCTCGATGAACTCGCCGCCCTGGCGGATGACCTCGCCATACATGATGGCGAACAGGTCGTTTTCGGAGACGCCGGGCTTGATCGCCTCGCGTACCGCATAGACGGCGGCCTCGGCGCCGGCCATCGACACCTGCAGGCATTTGACTTCCTCGGGCGTCTTGACCGCGCGCACCGCCAGGATCTCGCCCTGGCAATCGCGAACCTCGCAGCCGCGCTTTTCGAGCGCCAGCGCCTGCAGATGGCTGCAGCGGTCGAGGCCGAGCTTCATCGAGCCGCCGCCATGCTGCTTCAGAAGCTCGGCGATCTCGTCGGCGAAGGGCCCGGCGGTCTCGTCGTCGCGGCCGGAGACCGACGACCAGACCAGCTTGGAAGGACGCGCCTCGTCGATCGTGTCGAGCACCATCGAGACATGATAGCTCTGCGGATATTCGAACAGCACGATCGGCCCTTCGGTCGGGATGAAGAAATAGCGGGTCGAGTTGCGCAGGAAATAGCCGAACATGTTGCGCGAACCGGTGGCGTAGCGCTGGTTGTAGGGATCGAACAACACGACGCCGCCATAGCCGGCCTCGCGCATCCAGCCGCGCAGCTTGGCCAGCCGGCCCTTGCGCAGCGCATCGGCATCGATGAAGGACGGCTCGGTGTCCGACAGCCACATGCCGCCGGCCGGATCGGCCGCGGCCGGGTGGCGCATGCGGTCCTTGAAGTCCACGTCCTCAGTGCTGTCGGGGTCGAAAACGACGATGCTCATGGGGGTACGGCCTTGGCTGGGTTGCGAGGTCGGAGCATGGCGCAGGCGGGGCGTGGGTATTGTGCGGGAAACCGCAGGTGTTGTGCGGGATGCCGCTGGCTAATCGGTTACGTCGCGATCCTTCGCGCCCCCCTCTGCCCTGCCGGGCATCTCCCCCTCAAGGGGGGAGATTGGCAGTTTCGATGCCGCCGTTCTTTTCTTCAACATCTGAGATTAGCGAAAGCAGAGATGCAGTCCGAGCTCCCCCCTTGAGGGGGAGATGTCCGGCAGGACAGAGGGGGGCGCTGTCCCGCCAACGTCTCACCCGTCAGCAAGCGCCCTAATGCCGTCTCGCCAATCTCGGCGGATGCCCATGCTCCTCGCGAAACGCCCGCGCAAAACTCGACATCGATGCAAACCCACACGCCAGCGCCACGTCGCGCACGGCGAGCGTCGAGTGTGCCAGGAGGTCGGCGGCGCGTTTCAGCCGCAGCCGGCGGTAGTAGCCGTTGGGCGAGATAGCGAGTTCGGAGCGGAAGCTGCGTTCGAGCTTGTCGGAGGAGACGCCGAGCTTTGCGGTCAGCTCGGCCATGCCGAGCCGCTCTTCCACCGCGTCCTCCATGATGGCGATGGCCGACAGCACCAGTTCGTTGCGGACGCCGGTGCGCAGCCGCAGCGGCATCATCTTGCGGTCGATGCTGGAACGCAGCTGGCTGTGCACGAACCATTCGGCGACACCTGCGGCAAGCTCGGCGCCGTAGTCGCGGGTGATGATCTCCAGCATCATGTCGAGGCTGCCGACGCCGCCGGCCGAGGTGAAGCGCTTGCGGTCGATGACGTAGAGGTCGCGCCTGAGCTCGATGTTGGGAAAAGCTTCGGTGAAGGCGGCCTGGCTGGTCCAGTGCAAGGTGCAGGCATGGCCGTCGAGCAGGCCGGCCCGCGCCAGGAAGAAAGCCGCGTCCGCCACCGCGCCGATATGGGCGCCATTGCGCAGGCTCTTGCGGATCCAGCTTGCCGCGTCCTCGGCGACGAGGTGGTCGGCATCGCCGCCCGAGCAGACGACGATGCGGTCGACCTTCGGCGCGTCCTCGGCGTAAAAACCCGGCTGGATGACGACGCCGTTCGAGGCCTCGACCGGGCCTTTTGTGCCGCCGACGATGATCCAGCGATAGCATTCTCTTTTCGCCAGGACATTGGCGGCACGCAGCGGCTCAATGACCGAGCTGAACGCCATCATCGGAAAGCCGGGGAAGACCAGCACCGCGAAGGTGAGAGGGGTGTCGGTGGGTTTGGGTGGGGCGTGTGTGGCCATGGGCGCTAGACTTCGGGCAGATGGAGTGCGGCGTCAATTGGCCTGATGCTTGAACCCGGAACGTCAGCGCCGCCCCTCACCTGCCTGCCGGCATCCTCTCCCCGTAAACGGGGCGAGGGACGCTGTTATCGGCGCTTACGCCAATCACCGGCGGCCGCGGCTAGCGTCTTTCTCCCCGTCGCTATACGGGGAGAAATGCCCGGCAGGGCAATGAGGGGCGGCGCCGATTTTGGCGATTTGAGGGTCTATCCCCCCAGCGCCTGCTCCAAATCCGCGATCAGATCATCTCCATCCTCGATCCCCGCCGACAATCTTACCAGCGAATCCGATATACCGATCTCGGCCCGTTTCTCGGCCGGAATGGAGCCATGCGTCATCAGTGCCGGATGCTCGATCAGGCTCTCCACGCCGCCGAGGCTTTCGGCCAGCGTGAACAGCTGCGTGCGTTCGAGGAACTTTTTGGTGCCGGCTAGGTCGCGGTCGAGCACGGCTGTGATCATGCCGCCGAAGGCGTGCATCTGCTGGACGGCGACGGCGTGCTGCGGGTGGCTGGCGAGGCCGGGATAGATGACGCGGCGCACGTCGCGGCGCGCTTCCAGCCACTGCGCGATCTTCAGCCCGTTGGCGGAATGACGCTCCATGCGCAGCGCCAGCGTCTTCAGCCCGCGCAGCGCCAGAAAGCTGTCGAACGGGCCCGAGATGGCACCGATGGCGTTCTGCAGGAATTTCAGCTGGGCGGAGAGATCCTTGTTGTCGCCGACCACGGCGACGCCGCCGACCATATCGGAATGGCCGTTGAGATATTTGGTGGTCGAATGCACCACGATGTCGATGCCGAGCTCCAGCGGGCGTTGAATATAAGGGCTGCAGAACGTGTTGTCGGCGACCGACAAAATGCCCTTGCGCCTGGCGAGTGCGGCGACGCCTTCGAGGTCGACGATGCGCAGCAGCGGGTTGGTCGGCGTCTCGACCCACAGCATTTTCGTCTCGGGCCGGATCGCGGCCTCGACGGCGGCGAGGTCGGTGAAGTCGACGAACGAGACCTGCAGATTGGCCGAGCGTTTGCGCACCCGCTCCATCAACCGGAACGAGCCGCCATAGATGTCGTCGGTGGCGACGATGTGAGCGCCGGAATCGAGCAGCTCCAGCACGGTGGCGATCGCCGCCAGGCCGGACGCGAAGGCAAAGGCGGCCGAGCCGCTTTCGAGGTCGGCCACGGCGCGCTCGAAGGCAAAGCGCGTCGGGTTCTGGCTGCGGGCATATTCAAAGCCCTTGTGCACGCCGGGCGACTGCTGGGCAAAGGTCGAGGTGGCGTAGATCGGCACCATCACCGCGCCGGTCAGCGGGTCGTGGCTCTGGCCGCCATGGATGGTGCGCGTCGAGAAAGCCAGACGGTTCTTGCCCGGTGGTGGTGTTTCAGCGGTCATCGTGCGCGCCTCAGATGGTTGATCAGGTCGATGCGGGTAATCAGCCCGACGAACTCGTCGCCGTCGAAGATGATGGCGACCTCGTTGCGGTCGAAGACCGGCAGCAGCGCATCCAGCGTCTGGCTGGCCTGCAGCGTGTGCAGATTGGAGGTCATGGCCGTGCGGACCGGGCCGTTGAAGCGCTCCCAGCGTCCGTCATAGGGGCCGTCGACCTTGGCCAGGATGTCGCTTTCGTCGACGATGCCGACGAGCTTGCCATTGTCGAGCACCGGCAGCTGCGAGACATCGGAACGGCGCATGCGGCCATAGGCGTTGAGCAGGCTTTCGTCCGGGCCGACATAGACGGTGTCGCCGGTGCGGTGCGAGCGCATCACCAGATCGCGCAGATCGCCATGCTGCTCGTGCTCGGCAAGGCCCTGCTCGGCCAGCCAGAAATCGTCGAACACTTTCGACAGGTATTTGTTGCCGCTGTCGCAGACGAAGGTGACAACGCGTTTGGGCACCGTCTGCTCGCGGCAATAGCGCAGCGCGGCGGACAAAAGCGTGCCCGAGGATGAGCCGGCGAGGATACCTTCCTTCGACAAGAGGTCGCGCACCGCCAGCATGCTCTGCTTGTCGGGGATCGAATAGGCCTTCTTGACCAGCGACAGATCGGCGTTGGGCGGCACGAAATCCTCGCCGATGCCTTCGACGGTCCAGCTGCCGGCCTCTTCCATCTTGCCGGTCTTGATCAGCGGCGCCAGCACCGAGCCGACCGGATCGGCCAGCACCATTTCGGTCTTCGGCGACACTTTGGCGAAGTAGCGGCCAAGCCCGGTCAGCGTACCGCCGGAGCCGACGCCGACGACCACCGCATCGACGTCACCGTCGAGCTGCGAAAAGATCTCCGGACCGGTGGTGGTCTCATGCGCCAGCGGATTGGCCGGGTTGGCGAACTGGTTGGCATAGAAGGCGCCGGGCGTTTCCGCCGCGATCTTCTCGGCCATGTCCTGGTAATATTCGGCATGGCCCTTGCCGACATCGGAGCGCGTCATGCGCACCTCGGCGCCGAGCGCGCGCAGATGCTGGATCTTTTCGCGCGACATCTTGTCTGGCACGACCAGCACGATGCGGTAGCCCTTGGGGATGCCGACCTGGGCAAGGCCGAGGCCGGTATTGCCGGCGGTCGCCTCGACGATGGTGCCGCCGCGCCGAAGCTTGCCCTGCTTTTCAGCCGCGGCGATCATCGACAGCGCGATACGGTCCTTGATCGAGCCGCCCGGGTTCTGGCTTTCAAGCTTGATGAACAGCCGGCATTTGCCGGTGTCGAATTTGGTCAGTTCGACAACCGGCGTCTGGCCGATCAGGTCGAGGACGGATTTGTAGGGCGGACGCAGGCGGGACAATTCGTCGGCTGCGGCGATCTCGTGCTCGCTCATATCGATGCTCCATGACCAAGCGACCGCCTCTGGGCAGGGCGGCAGCGTATCCTCTTTTCCAGCCCTTTGCAGTCGGAAAGAAGATAGATCGTGCCAATCAACCGGCCAGATGCGGAATGAAATTCCGGGTTTGGGTTGGCAAGTGTCGCTTCGAAGTCCGGCGAACCCTCCGCGCGTTCGTCATCCTAGGGTCTCCGCGACGTCGCTTCGCTCCTGCTCCGCCCTAGGATGACGACGGCGTTGGGGTTTGCGCGGAGCTCTCATCCCAGCAGCTGCTTGCTCAGCCTCGCACACTGCACGCGGATATCGGGAATGGCGTCGATCTCGAAGAAGGTGCCGCGCGTCAGCGGGCCGACGGCGAGGATCTTGGCCGAGATGGTTCCGTCGCCGGCGATGATCTCGCATTTGGCCGATACATCGAGGCCGATGCGCAGCGGATCCGGCCGTGCCAGACCGCGGTCGACCAGCGAGCGCACGACGCTGTTCGATGAGGTCGAGATGTCCCTCACGATACCAGAGCAATCGTAGATGCGGGCGACCTCGAAGGTCTCGAGACGCTGCGTGTGGCGTGACTGGACCTGGACGGTGAATTCGCCGTTGCGCGCGATGTCGACGACGCGGCCGGCGACCAGGCGAATGCGGCCGGATTGCACGGCTTCGGTGACACGGGTGTAGACCTCGGGCGCCATGCGATGGCGGTGGATGTCCCACCAGGCCTTGGTGTGCTCGACGAAGCGGCGCTTGGCGGAAGCCGGCCAGTTCTGCCAGATCTTCTGGTTGAACGGCCGCAGGCCGTCGACGACGTCGCGCCAGTCGATGCCGGCCTTCTGGTTTTCCTTGATCAGGTCGCGGAACCAGCCGACGAAATAGGAGAGCTGGGTGCCGAGCGGAATGTCGGCGACGTCGAGCTTGATCGGATTGCCCTTGCGATGCGGCGAGGGCAACAGGCCGCGCCGCGACACAGCTATGATGTCGCCGCGATGGCCGCGCTGTTCCAGCGCCAGGAAGGCATCGACCATGCTCAGGCCGGTGCCCAGCACCATGACGCCGGCGTCGGTCGGAAGTGCTGTATCGGCTTCCGATCCCATCCTGATGGCATGGCCTTGCGCCGGCTCCTCGTCGTGGCCGGTGGCCAGCACGGCGAGATGCGCAACGACGCTGGTGCCGTTGGCCAGCGCCACTTCGACACCGGATGCGGTGGGCGTGATCGAGAGGCTTTCCTCGCGGATCAACCGAAGCCGCCCGGTCTGCTTTTCGCGCGCCTGCAGCTCGTCGAGCAACTCGCCGAGGTAACGGGCATAGATGCTGCGCGGCGCATAGAAGGGCGCCTGCTCGGCCGTTGCCAGGCCGCGCTCCTGCAGCCAGCGCCAGAAATTGCCGGGATCGTCGGCATAGGCGCTCATGCCGGCGGCGCTGACATTCAAGACATGCGCCGACAGCAGTGTCGAATAGGCGATGCCCTGGCCGAAATGCGGGCGCCTTTCGATCAGCGTGACACGCAGGTCGGGATTGGGCGACTTCAGGAGATGCGCGGCCAGCACGACGCCGCTGGCGCCGCCGCCGACAATGATGATGGAGTTGGCGCGCCCGGTCATAGGCGTGCCTTCGCTCTGCGCAACGCCAGTGTCAGGCCTGGACCTTCACCGCGACCGGCAGATCGCCGATGTCCCTCGCGACCGACAGGTCGTCGAGAGAGATATCGCGCATTTCGGCGAGGCTGCGCTGATCGAGCACCTCGGCGATCGCCTGCCGGACCTCGAGCATCAGATGTCGGACTTGGCATGTCGCCTCGTTGCAATCTTCACAGCGCTGGTACTGGGTGCGGCTGGCGCAGGGGATCGGCGCCAGCGGGCCGTCGAGGACGCGCACCACATGGCCGACCTTGATCTCATCGGCGGGGCGCGCCAGGCGATAGCCGCCATCCTTGCCCTTGCGGCTCTGGACGAAGCCGGCATTGCGCAACTCGCCCAGGATGGCGTCGAGAAATTTCTTCGGGATGTTGTTGCCGGTGGCGACGTCGTTGACGAAGGCGAGCTGTCCGGCCGGCAAGCGCGCGAGGTGGACAAGCGCCTTGAGGCCGTACTTACCTTTTTTGGTGAGCATGAGATCAAAATTTCTCTGGCATGCGACGGCATGGAACCATCGGTTGCAAAACGCCTGGCGGGCGTTGCCGCCGCGTCCAAGCCCGCATGACACATAAATTCTAGTGACATGATGTACAAGCCGAGAACTGCTGATTTTGCTTCGTTTTCAAGCCGCTGCAGCGATTTTGACCGGCCTTTGTGCCCTAGAGAGCACAAAAATACGCTTTGACGGCAGCGAGATGGCAAATGGTCCTCCAACTGGCGTCGACTCACGCAACGGCAAAAGCCGATCCGGGTCGCGAGCGATCATGGTGATGGAGTGGCCGCTCATCGTCGCCTCCAGTTCCCTCATGTCGATAAGATTACTATACTTACCTCCGATCACGCGGAACATGTTTCCAAATCGTTGGCTATTTGAGGCATGAATTTGCCTGGCAGAGGTTAGAAGCAGGAAATCTAGTTCGCGGTGGGGGGGTAGGCGCAGCCATCGCAGCAGCTCAGGAGGTTAAAGGCCGGTGGGCCAGCGCCCCCCTCTGGCCTGCCGGCCATCTCCCCCTCAAGTGGGGAGATTGGACGTCACGACCGCTTTCGCCCCATCTCTACCGTCAACGAGAAAAGCGCTGAAGCCGAAACTGCCAATCTCCCCACTTGAGGGGGAGATGTCCGGCAGGACAGAGGGGGGCGCTGTCCCGCCGGCATCAAAAGGTCTGCCCTATGGCGACACCCTGCACGCTACAACCGCCTCATCCGCCCTATCCGCCGACCACCGACAGCTTTTTTCTAACAAGCCCGCCTTCGTTGGAAGGATTTAACTCTACAAACCTAATAGAATTAGCGGACTATCATGGGGCATTCCGATTTTTCTCTTTTCAGGAGCCCTCCATGTCCACCATTTCGCGACGCATTGTTCTCCTCTCGTCGGCGGCACTTGCCGGCGCGGCCTTCCTCGGCCCGGCCCATGCCGACGACCTCAAAATCACCATCGGCTATCAAACGGTGGTCGAGCCTTCGAAAGTGCCGCAGGCCGACGGCGCCTATGAAAAGGAGACGAAGGCAGTAATCGACTGGCGCAAATTCGATTCCGGCGCCGATGTCATCGCCGCGGTCGCTTCCGGCTCGGTCGATATCGGCTATGTCGGCTCGAGCCCGCTGGCGGCGGCGGCTAGCCGCGAATTGCCGATCCAGACCATCTTTATAGTCGGCCTGATCGGCGAATCCGAGGCGCTGGTGGCGCGCAACGGCGCCGGCATCGAGAAAGTCGCCGACCTCGCCGGCAAGAAGGTCGCCGTGCCGTTCGTCTCGACGACGCATTACAGCCTGCTCGCCGCGCTGAAGCATGAGGGCGTGGATCCGAAGTCGGTCGAGATCCTCAATCTCAGGCCACCGGAAATCGCCGCCGCATTCTCGCGTGGCGACATCGACGCGGCTTATGTCTGGGATCCGGCGCTCGGCCAGATCAAGACGACGGGCAAGGTGGTGGTGGATTCCTCGCAGGTCGCCGCCTGGGGCGCGCCAACCTTCGACGCCTGGATCGTGCGCACCGACTTCGCCGAAAAGAACCCGGAAGCGGTGCGCGACTTCGTCAAGGTGACGGGCGCCGCCTATGCCGAGTTC
>NZ_RZPH01000850.1:0-2688 GCF_004022825.1 Mesorhizobium sp. M7A.F.Ca.CA.004.04.2.1 | reverse complement strand
ACAGATAACCGGCCGCGTGCGTTGGCGCGAGACGGTGGAATGGTTCGGCGCAAACGGCGTCACCACGCTTTACGAGATCGGCGCCGGCAAGGTGCTTTCAGGATTGGCGCGGCGCATCAACCGCGATGTCGCCACCGCGTCGGTCGGCACCGCGGCTGACGTCGAGGCGGCCATGGCGGCGCTTGCATAAAGCGTCATTTGATCCCATCCCTGTAAAGGGTGTTCTCTTCTCAATCAGGAGACAAAAATGTTCGAATTGACTGGCCGCAAGGCGCTCGTCACCGGCGCATCCGGCGGCATCGGCGAGGCGATCGCCAGGATGTTGCATGCGCAGGGCGCGATCGTCGGCCTGCATGGCACCCGCGTCGAGAAACTGGAAGCGCTGGCTAGCGAGCTTGGCGACCGGGTCAAGCTGTTCCCGGCCAATTTGTCCAACCGTGAGGAGGTCAAGGCGCTCGGCCAGAAAGCCGAAGCCGATCTCGAAGGCGTCGACATCCTGGTCAACAACGCCGGCATCACCAAGGACGGCCTGTTCGTGCGCATGTCGGATGCCGACTGGGACAGCGTGCTCGAGGTCAACCTGACCGCCGTGTTCAGGCTGACCCGCGAACTCACCCACCCGATGATGCGCCGCCGCCATGGCCGCATCATCAACATCACCTCGGTGGTCGGCATCACCGGCAATCCCGGCCAGACCAATTACTGCGCCTCAAAGGCCGGCATGATCGGCTTCTCCAAATCGCTGGCACAGGAGATCGCCACCCGCAACATCACCGTCAACTGCGTCGCCCCGGGCTTCATCGAATCGGCGATGACCGACAAGCTCAACGACAAGCAGAAAGAGGCGATCATGGCGGCGATCCCGACGCGGCGCATGGGCACCAGCGTTGAAGTCGCGTCCGCCGTCGCTTATCTCGCCTCCAACGAAGCCGCCTACGTCACTGGCCAGACCATCCACGTAAATGGCGGCATGGCTATGATTTGACGAGGTTCGGCAGCAACGCCGGCGGGTTGTGAAAAGAGACCATTTCGGCTTGGACCTCAGCTATTTTTCGTGTAATGCGGCCCGCAACCCGGCGGTTCGGGCAAAAACCGGTCCGTAGTCGTTGCGTTTCCGGCAGGACCATCTTTCAGCTTGATTAGCGGCATTCTGCCCGCTAACGAAGACAGACAAACAAAAGACGAGGATGCCCAAATGAGTGACACCGCAGAGCGCGTCAAGAAGATCGTCATCGAGCACCTTGGCGTCGATGCCGACAAAGTGACGGAGCAGGCGAGCTTCATCGATGATCTGGGCGCCGACAGCCTCGACACGGTCGAACTCGTCATGGCGTTCGAAGAAGAATTCGGCGTCGAGATTCCCGACGATGCGGCTGAGACCATCCTGACCGTTGGCGATGCCGTGAAGTACATCGACAAGGCTTCGGCCTGACGCTTTCCGCAGTCATCACCGGGGAGGACCTGCGATGAGGCGTGTCGTCGTCACGGGCCTTGGGTTGCTGTCGCCGTTCGGCATGGGCTTCGAGCACAGCTGGAAGGAACTTCTGACCGGCCGCAGCGCTGCCAAGCGCATCACTGAGTTCGAGGTGGAGGATCTTGCCTGCAAGATCGCCCACGTCATTCCGCGTGGTGACGGCAGCAATGCCACCTTCAATCCCGAGGCCGTGCTCGAGCCCAAGGAACTGCGCAAGATCGGCGACTTCATCCTTTACGGGATTGCCGCCGCCGACGAGGCGCTGAAGGATTCCGGCTGGGAACCCAAGACGCATGAAGAGCGGTGTGCCACCGGCGTCCTGATCGGCTCCGGCATCGGCGGCATCGAGGGCATCGCCGAGAACGCGATGATCCTCAAGGAGCGCGGCCCGCGCCGCATCAGCCCTTTCTTCATCCCGGGCCAGATCATCAATCTCGTCTCCGGGCAGGTTTCGATCCGGCACGGACTGAAAGGCCCGAACCATGCCGTCGTCACGGCCTGTTCGACCGGCGCGCACGCCATTGGCGATGCTGCCCGGTTGATCATGTGGGGCGATGCCGACGTGATGGTCGCCGGTGGCGCCGAAGCGCCGGTGACGCGGCTGTCGATCGCCGGCTTTGCCGCATGCCGGGCACTGTCGACGGAACGCAATGATTCGCCGCAAACGGCGTCGCGACCCTATGATCGCGACCGCGACGGCTTCGTCATGGGCGAGGGCGCCGGCGTTGTCGTGCTCGAGGAGCTCGAACATGCCAGGGCGCGCGGCGCCAAGATCTATGCCGAGGTGACGGGTTATGGTCTCACCGGCGACGCGCATCACATCACCGCGCCCGCCGAGGATGGCGATGGCGCCTTCCGTTGCATGACGGCGGCACTGAACCGGGCCAAGTTGACGCCGGCCGATGTCGACTACATCAACGCGCACGGCACCTCGACCATGGCCGACACGATCGAGCTCGGCGCGGTCGAGCGGCTTGTCGGCAATGCCGCATCGAAGATTTCGATGTCGTCGACCAAGTCGTCGATCGGCCATCTGCTTGGGGCGGCGGGTGCCGCCGAAGCGATCTTCTCGATCCTTGCCATCAGGGACAATGTCGCGCCGCCGACCATCAACCTCGACAACCCGGAACGCGAAACCGCGATCGACCTGGTGCCGAACAAGCCGCGTGCCCGCCAGATCGACGTGGCGCTGTCCAATTCCTTCGGCTTTGGCG
>NZ_RZPH01000849.1:0-2689 GCF_004022825.1 Mesorhizobium sp. M7A.F.Ca.CA.004.04.2.1 | reverse complement strand
GCCGGCAAACAGCCCGCGTTTCACGCCGTCGGATGCGCCGGAAACGATGCGCTTGAAGGCGTTCCAAAGGGCGGCATAGCCGATGCCCATCCGGTCGACCGGGAAGTTGCTCTCGAACATGGCGCGGTCGGCTCCGAAGAGTTCGATGCAGGTCTCGATGTAGGGACCCCACATGGAGGCGAGCTCGGCCGAGGTCGGCGGCGCGGGCCGGGTGTTGTAGTCGTAGGCGGCAAGCCGCATCATCATGCCGCCGAGCTTGATCGAGACGTTCGGGCACGTGGCGAGTTCGGCCATCGACGCTTTCCAGGCGGCGAAGACCTCGTCCTTGCGGCCGGCATAGGGGCCGTAGCCGAGCGGGCAGCCGCAATGGCCCATGACGATGCAGGCCTCGGGAAAGGCGCGCGCGAGGTCGGTGACGTCGGCGAGCTGGGGATGGTAGAGCCAGGCGTCAAAGGACAGGCCCATGGCGACGAGCCGGGCAAATCCGGCGCGAAAATCCGGCTGCCCGTAAAGCCCGGGCGCGATGCCCGGAAAGCTGTTGCCGATGATCGGGTCGGCGTCCCAGCCGCCTGAGTGGCGGATGCCTCGGAAACGACCGCCGCCGGCCCGTACATGCGCCTCCAGGACCGGCGCGACGCCGTCGCCGAGCATCAGGTCGGCGAAGCCGACGATGCCGGCCGCAACGCGGATCGGCCCGTAGATGCCATTGTCGCACATGGCGGCGATGCCGGCGGCGACCTCGGTCTCACCGACGGGCTGCATCTCCTTCGGGCCGAAGGCGCGATCCCATTCGTAAGCGTTCATGTGAACGGTGGCGACGACCGTGTGGCCGCTGTTGGCATCGGCGAGGAACTCGTCGAGCATGTAGCGGTGGCCGCTGGTGGTGCGAAGGTCCCAGAGATGATGATGGGTGTCGATGATCTCCAATTCGGGGTCGAGAATGACCTCCGGCTCTGCCGTCGCCAGCCAGGCTTCGTCCGGCGGGAAAATACGGCCGTATCGGGTGGGCAGTCTGGACGAACGCATCGGTATTCCCTGTCTCATTTGTCGGTGGACCGCGAAGCCGGCTGCCTCACGGAGCGGGCACGAGCCGGCAACGCAATGCCGATCCCGTGCCGGTGACGGCGAGTTCGCACGGCGCCGCGACGTCGAACGGTTGCGTCAGCGTGCCGGTGAAGACCGCGCCGCCACGCCTCAGGACCTGTCCCCGTTCGCGCAGATGCGCGATCAGGTGGCCGAGCACCGCGAGCGTATCGGGCAGATCGTCGCCGCGCAGGCCGCGGGCGCGCAAATGGCCGTCGACCGTGACGCCGGCATGTGCGGCGATGTCGCCGATCGCGTCAAGATCGACGGTTTGGCCCAGGACCACCGCATGCGACACGCAATTGTCGGCGATCGTGGCCGGCACGCCGATGCTCTGGCGGTCGGGAAGGCGCGAGGAGACGATTTCGAAGCCGATATGCGCGGATTCGATCAGGTCTGGGGTGACGACGGGTCCCGCATCGCACGCCAGCACGAGCGCGATCTCCAGTTCGATAGTGACGCTGGCATCGCGGGGCACGATGACGTCTTCGCCACTGACGTGGCGGCGCGGCGCCAGGATGCGCCCGAAGATCGGACGGGAGAGACCGGCGCCGCGATAGAAGTTGCGCCCGGCGAGGCCGATCTTCCAGCCGACTACCGCATGGCCGAGGAGTGCGATCAGCCGGTCCTGGACATCGTAGCCTTCGGCGAGGCTGCGCGGCCGTACGTCGGCGCGCAATCCGGCCGGCTGCGCACCGGCGCGCCATGCGTTCGCCAGTCCCTCTGCCGCGCGGTCGGGATCGAAGCTGTCGCTCATGGCGTCAACGGCCCGTCATCAGGCGAAGAAGACGCCGCCATTGACGTTGACGATCTCGCCGCAGAAATTGCTCGCCCCCTTCGTGCACAGGAAGGCGATCGGCCAAGCGATCTCCTCGGCGGTGGCCATGCGTCCGAGCGGAAAGTTTTCGCGCGGAAAGTCGATGTTGGCGCTGAACGGCGTCACGACCGGTCCGGGGGCGACGCCGTTGACCAGGACGCCGCCCGACGCAGCCTTGCGGGCAAGCAGGCGGACTAGCGCGTGCAACCCGCCCTTCGAGGTGACGTAATCGGGCGGCGTCGTCGTCAGCGTGCCGCCGTGCCAGCCGGCGAGCGAGCCGACGAGGATCAACCGGCCGCCGCCGTTCCCGACCATGTGGGCGATGCTGGCGTGACCGAGTTCGATCGGTAGCCGGACGTTGACCGCCATGGTCCGGGCGAATCGGGCTTCCCAGTTCGGGTCCTGGTCCCATGGAATCTGCGCCGGAACGATGCCCGCGCAATGGACGACCGCGCGGACCGGCCCGGAGGCGAAGAGCGGGGCTATGGCGCCGGGCGCCAGGAGGTCGCCCTGGAAGGTTTCGGGAACGACGTTGTGGGCGGTGAGATCGGCACAGGTTGCGTCGAGGCTCGAGACATCGGCGAGCAGCAGGTCGGCGCCGAGGCTGGCGAGAGCGCTTGCCGTCGCCCGGCCGATCCCGCTCGCCGCGCCGGTGACGACAATGCGCTGGCCGCTGAGGTCGAGTGCTTCGGGAAGAGATAGTGCCATGAATTCCACCCTGAAGCTGCGTTCAGACCCTGGCGCGCGGCGCCAGTCGCTCGATGATCGCCCGGGCGATCGCGCCCGTGC
>NZ_RZPH01000848.1:0-2693 GCF_004022825.1 Mesorhizobium sp. M7A.F.Ca.CA.004.04.2.1 | reverse complement strand
TGTCCGTCCGGGCGCGCCGGTCATGTATGGCGCCTTCACCTCCAATGTCGACATGAAGTCGGGCGCGCCGGCCTTCGGCAC
Organism: Mesorhizobium sp. M7A.F.Ca.CA.004.04.2.1; assembly: GCF_004022825.1. Lineage (NCBI taxonomy): Bacteria > Pseudomonadati > Pseudomonadota > Alphaproteobacteria > Hyphomicrobiales > Phyllobacteriaceae > Mesorhizobium > Mesorhizobium sp. M7A.F.Ca.CA.004.04.2.1. Next base: position 2,612 of record NZ_RZPH01000848.1, on the reverse strand, counting down.
GCCTGAGAACACCAAGGCCAACATCGCTTCGGGGCAACTGGCGCGGCGCTACGGGCTGCCCTACCGCACGACGCCGGGCTCGGCCTCCAACGCCGCCGATGCGCAGGGCGCCTATGAGACGCTGATGGCGCTGTGGGGTGCGGTGCTCGGCCATGGCAACCTCGTCTACCACGCCGCCGGCTGGCAGGAGGGCGGGCTGACGGCGTCGTTCGAAAAACTCATCATCGATGTCGAGATGATCCAGCACATGATGGAGTTCTTGCGCCCGATCGAGGTCAACGAGGCCGAGCTTGCCGTCGAGGCTTTAGGCGCGGTGCCGACCGGCGGCCATTTCTTCGGTGAGCCGCACACGCTGGAGCGCTACGCCACCGCCTTCTATCAGCCGATGCTGTCCAACTGGCAGAATTACGAAGCGTGGCAGGAAGCCGGCGGGCTCGACGCCACTGCGCGCGCGACGCGGCTGTGGAAGAAGGCGCTGGAAGACTATGTCGAGCCGGTGATGGATATCGCCGTGCGCGAGGCGCTGGAGGCTTACATGGCCAGGCGCAAGGAAGCGATCGGGCAGGGCGAGCCGTGATGATTGCAGGATTGTGCGCGCACACCGGCTTGGCTCCTCCCATGTCGATTCATTCCACCCATCCAACTCATTGATAACAGAGCAAAACTCATGAAATCGCATGCAAAGGTCGTGGTCATTGGCGGTGGCGTCGTCGGGTGCTCCGTGCTGTTCCATCTCGCCCGCCACGGCTGGACCGATGTTGTCCTGCTGGAGCGCGACGAATTGACGTCCGGCTCGACCTGGCACGCGGCCGGGGGCATGCACACCATCAATGGCGACCCCAACGTCGCCAAGCTGCAGAAATACACCATCAACCTCTACAAGGAGATCGAGGAGCTTTCCGGCCAGGCGACCGGCGTGCATCTGACCGGTGGCGTGCTTTTGGCGGCAACCGAGGCGCGGCTGGACTGGCTGCGCGGCGTCGTCGCCAAGGGCCGTTATCTCGGCATCGAGCTCGAGGAGATCTCGCCCAACGAAGCGGCCGAGCTGATGCCGCTGCTCGATCCCAAGCAGTTCGTCGGCGCCGTCAGGAACAAGGAGGACGGCCATCTCGATCCCTCAGGCGTTACCCATGCCTATGCCAAGGCCGCGCGGAAACTTGGGGCGGAAGTGGAGCGCTTCACCAAGGTCGAGGACATCGTGCGCCGGCCCGACGGGCTATGGCGCGTCATCACCAACAAGGGCGAGGTGGTGGCCGAGCATGTCGTCAATGCCGGCGGCCTGTGGGCGCGCGAGGTCGGCCGCATGGTTGGTCTCGAACTGCCGGTGCTGGCCATGGAGCACATGTACCTGATCACCGAGGACATGCCTGAGGTCGCCGCCTGGAATGCCAAGACCGGCACCGAGATCATCCACGCGGTCGATTTCGACGGCGAGCTTTACCTGCGCCAGGAGCGCGGCGGCATGCTGATGGGCACCTATGAGAAGGCCAACAAGCCGTGGTCCGAATACCAGACGCCATGGAATTTCGGCCATGAATTGCTGGAGCCGGACATCGACCGCATCGCGCCGTCTCTGGAAGTCGGCTTCCGCCATTTCCCCGCCTTCCAGAACACCGGCATCAAGCAGATCATCAACGGCCCCTTCACTTTCGCCCCTGATGGCAACCCGCTGGTCGGGCCGGTGCGCGGCCTGCCGGGCTTCTGGGTCGCCTGCGGTGTCATGGCCGGTTTTTCGCAAGGCGGCGGCGTCGGCCTTGCTTTGTCGAACTGGATGATCGAGGGCGATCCCGGCGCCGATATCTGGGCGATGGATGTCGCGCGCTATGGCGACTGGGCGACGATGGCCTACACCAACGCCAAGGTGCGCGAGAATTATTCCAGGCGCTTTTCGATCCGCTTCCCCAATGAGGAGCTGCCCGCCGGGCGGCCGCTGAAGACGACGCCGATCTATGATCTGCTGTCTGCTGGGGGTGCGCAATGGGGCGTTGCCTATGGGCTGGAAGTGCCGCTGTGGTACGCGCCGGAAGGCGTCAAGGACGAGTTCTCGTGGCGCCGCTCGAGCGACTTCACGCAGGTCGCCAAGGAGGTCGCGACGGTACGTGACAGTGTCGGCCTGTCCGAGATTTCGAGCTTCGCCAAATACCAGGTGACGGGTGAGGGAGCGGCCGCCTGGCTCGACCGGATGCTTACCTGCAAACTGCCGAAACCCGGCCGCATGACGCTGGCGCCGATGCTGAAGCAGGACGGCAGGCTCATCGGCGACTTCACGCTGGCCAATCTGGGGGAGGATGGCTGGTTCCTCGCCGGCTCCGGCATCGCCGAGCAATACCACATGCGCTGGTTCGAGAAGCACCTGCCTGACGATGGATCGGTCCGCATCGAAGCGCTGGGCGCGAGGCTCACCGGTCTGTCGATCGCCGGCCCGAAGGCGCGGGATGTGCTGGCAAAGGCCACGCGCTCGGATGTCTCCAACGCGGCATTTTCCTTCATGGCCATTGGCCGGATGGATATCGGCATGGCGCCGTGCCTGGTCGGCCGTGTGAGCTATACCGGCGATCTCGGCTACGAAATCTGGGTGGCGCCGGAATACCAGCGCGCCGCCTATCAAGCGC
>NZ_RZPH01000847.1:0-2696 GCF_004022825.1 Mesorhizobium sp. M7A.F.Ca.CA.004.04.2.1 | reverse complement strand
GCAGATGTCAGCCCGCAAGAGGTCCATGCGCGGCATGGGCGCCGATCGCCTGCGCTGACGGCAGCGTAACCAGCAGCTTGGCAATTTCCCCCGCGACCGCCTGGGCATGGCGGGCGACTTCCCGCAGACCCCTGAGCTCGCCGAAAGTGCCTCTTGCCAGCGGGCCGGCGACCAGGAGTGTCGCAACCGCCTCACCGTCCGAGCCGATTGCGCGGCTGTCGAGACTTGTCTCGATGCCAAGTCCATATTGGTCCGTCCTGATCAAGCCGGCTTCCGCCAGCGAGCTCAGCGCCGGGTTCAGCTGTAATGCCTGCCCATGAGCCGGACCCGTAGTGTTGATGACGGCATCGAAGCGCGTCGTCTCGATCCGTGTCTGCCCGCGTCGTTGAAAGCTGACAGCCAGGCTGCCGTCCTCATCGTTCGACGCGACAAGCCTGGCGGCAATGGTGTCGAATGTTCCGGCCGCATGACGCCGGTCGAGCACCGCCGCCACCTGCGGAGCGATCCTGAAGCGATGCACGTCCCAGAACACGCGCAGCCGGCGGACCAGCCTTGCCCGCTCCGGCGGGGCAAGTGCGGCCCACAGCACCGGCCCCTGCAGGCGCAGTTGGTCGAAGACCGACTGCCAGTTGACATTGGCCGCTCTCGCAGCTGTCAGCGTCGCGCGAATGGCCCTGAGCAGGCCGAGCGCCGTCGTGGCCGGCGCGGATGCAAAATCGCCAAAAGGCTCGCCCCTGACATCGGGGTGTCCGCGCGAGCGTAAGCCGCGGCGCGACAGCGCGAGGATGCGGCCGCGATGGCCACGACGGTCGAGTTCGGCGACCATGTCGGCAGAGGTCAGCCCGGAGCCGACGATCAGCACCGACGCCTCCGGACCAATCCCGGCAAGCGCCGCTGGTGCGTACGGGTCGGCGATGAAACCCGGTGCTTCCGTCAGATGGATCAGCGCGGCTGGAATCGCGGGCTGTGGGTGCGTCGCTGCCAGGACGACGATATCGGCAGCGACCAACCCACTGGACGTATGCACGGTCCAGCCCGCGCCACTGGCATCGCGCGTCACGCGTATGGCGAGACCTTCGGCATGACGGACAAGGCCGGAACCGAGATACGGCGCCAGATGCTCGGCGACGTAGCGACCGAACACACGCCGGCGCGGAAAAGCGTCGCCGTTCTTCCAGATGGCGTCCGGGTCGTGTTCGAGTTCTCCGCTGCCAGTCAACCAGCGTGCAAAATGCTGCGGGTCGTCGGGAGCCATGCTCATCCTGATCGCGGGAACATTAACCCGATGAGACGGTTCCTCGCTGGAATAGGCAAGGCCACCGCCAAGAACCGGTCGTGGCTCGATCACGGAAATGGAAATGCGCTCCGGTCGAGGCATTTGCGCCAGGTGCCACGCCACCGCGGCGCCGGAAAAGCCGCCGCCGATAATGGCGACGCGCAACCGCGAGGACGCAGGAAGCAAGTTCACGAGGCGCTGGCGAGCGACTTCGGCCGGTGGTCGCCGGCGATGGTTTCGCCGAACGGACCGGTGTTTACGGAAGAGCCGGCTGCCTTGACCAGATGGTCGGTCGGCAGTTTCGGCAGCACCAGCTCGCCGAAGCGATAGGCTTCTTCGAGATGCGGATAGCCGGAAAGGATGAAGGTATCGATACCGAGGCGCCGGTACTCGTCGATGCGCTCGGCGATCGTGTCGGGATCGCCGACAAGTGCGGTCCCTGCGCCGCCGCGCACCAGGCCGACGCCGGCCCACAGATTGGGCGCGATCTCGAGCTTGGCGCGATTGCCGCCATGCAATGCGCTCATCCGCGCCTGGCCGACCGAATCCATGCGGGCAAAGACCTTCTGCGCCGAGGCGATCGTCGCATCGTCGAGCCGGCTGATCAGCCTGTCGGCCGCGGCCCAAGCCTCCTCGGTGGTTTCGCGGACGATGACATGCAGCCTAATGCCGAAGGAGAGCTTGCGGCCAGCCTTCTGCGCCAGTTCACGCATGCCGTCCAGCTTGCGCTCGACATCGGCTGGCGGCTCGCCCCAGGTCAAATATTTGTCGATCTCCTGCGCTGCCACAGTCGACCCGGCATCGGACGAGCCGCCGAAGTAGAGCGGGGGATAGGGTGTCTGCACCGGCGGAAACAGCAGCCTTCCATCCTCGATGCGGAAATGCTTGCCCTCATGCTCGACCGTCTCGCCGCTCAGCACCCGCTTGTAGATCCGAAGGAATTCCTGCGTCACCTCGTAGCGCTCGGCATGCGACAGGAAAATGCCGTCGCCCTTGTTCTCCAGCGGATCGCCGCCGGTGACGACGTTGATCAGCAGGCGGCCATTGGAGATGCGATCCAGCGTCGCAGTCATGCGCGCGGCGAGCGTCGGCGACTGCAAACCGGGGCGCACGGCGACAAGGAAACGCAAGCGTTCGGTCATCGGCACGAGAGCCGATGCGATCACCCAGGAATCCTCGCACGAGCGGCCGGTCGGCAACAGCACGCCATAGTAGCCGAGCGTGTCGGCCGCCTTCGCCACTTGCGTCAGATACGGCAGATCGACCGATCTGCCGCCCTCGGCCGTGCCAAGATAACGACTGTCGCCATGCGTCGGCAGAAACCAGAGCACCTTGATGCGGTCCGGCACGACCCGGCTCATGGCCTCTCTCCCGCTGCCTGACGAAGGCGGCCGGATATGCCTGCTTTGGTGAGTAGCTG
>NZ_RZPH01000846.1:0-2696 GCF_004022825.1 Mesorhizobium sp. M7A.F.Ca.CA.004.04.2.1 | reverse complement strand
GCGTTTGGGCGCGCTGGCTTTCGGCTTGGCGCGTTTGGCCGCCGGCTTGGCTTTCGCCGACGAAGACCTTTTCGATGATCCGGAATCTGACAGGCTCTTCTTCAGCGCGTCGAACAGATTGACGACATTGGAAGGCTTGGGCGCCGCCTTGGCCTTCGGCGCCTTGTGGCCGGCCTTCTTGGCGCGGATCAGCTCCAGCAGCGCGTCCTCGTATTTGTCGTCGAATTTCGAGGGATCGAACTTCGTCTTCTTCTTGTCGATGATCAACTCGGCGAGGTCGGTCATCTCCTGATCGGTCTTCACCGACTCGATGTCGCCGAAGACGGTGTCCTGCTGGCGCACCGTGTTGTCGTAGCGCAGCGTCGTCAGCACCATGCCTTTGCCGAGCGGCTCGATAACCACCGGCCGTTCGCGTCGGTAGAGCACGATACGCGCCAACCCGGCCATCTTCTTGCCCGCCATCGCGTCGCGAATGACGGCGAACGCTTCTTCCGACACCTTGTCGGCCGGCGCGACATAATAGGGCGTATCGAGATAGATCTGCTGGATCGAAGCTTTGTCGACGAAACCGTCGAGCGCCATCGTGTGCGAGGATTCGATCTGCACCGCCTCGATCTCGTCTTCCTCGATATGGATGAAATCGCCATCGTCGAGTTCATAGCCCTTGATCTCGTCATCCTCCCCCAGAGGCTTGCCGGTTTCGGCATCGACATAGAGGCGCTTCACCGTGTTGCCGGTCTTGCGGTTGAGAATGCGAAACGAGACCCGCTCCGTGTGGGTGACGACATTGGTGAGTTCGACGGCACAGGTGACCAGCGAAAGCTTTAAATAGCCTCTCCAGGCCGGACGCGGCGCCATGATATCTCCCTTCCACAACCAGATGAAGGTGAGAACGGACAGACCGCGCTCCAGTTCCGCGCTCACGGACCGATCTGGATGCCAAGGGCGCGCCCGAGGCCTTATGGCCGCCAGCACCTGAATTTCGCGGGCGCGGCAAAAGTTGAAACAGAACCGCGCGCGCGCGACATTCAAACGAAACATATGTGATGCAAAAGTCACATTGGCCGGAATGCCGGCCAACTGCACGGAAAGACCCCGAATCAGCCGCAATCCAGCCACGAAGCGAGGCATTTTCGACCAGATATTAACATCACGTTCACCGACTATTCACGCCTCGACGCTATGATGACCGCAATTCGGAAGGGACATCCGAAAATCGGGACAGGGACAAGGGTAATGAACTTCCTCGCGCACCTCATCGGCTATGCCGCCGCCATCCGCGAATTCGTCGCGCCGACCTATCGGCCCGAGCGCTATTACATGCGCGGCCCCGGCCCTGCTTGCGCCCGTCGCGGCAACTCGCTGGGCGCGCACTGATCATGGCTTTCGAAAATCGCCACAACAGCAGGATCTGCAGGCCGGCCGCCTCTACCCGCGCCACCACCTATCGCGCCGAGCGTCCCGCTCTCGCCGACAGGCGCCGTGCGACATCGCCACGGCTTTGATACCGACGCTGGCCGGCTTAGTGTCATAGGACACGAGCAGCCGAGGCCAGCGTGACCGACCATTCCCAACCCAGTCGACCCCAGTCAAATCGTCCCTCCGGAACAACTCTCGACGCACGCCATCGATTGATCGTTTTCGATGGCGTCTGTGTGCTCTGCTCCGGCTTCGTGCGCATGGTGGTCAGGCTCGATCGCCAAGGCCGTTTCCGCTTCGCCACCGCGCAGTCGCCCTTCGGTGAAACGCTGTTTCGGAAGCATGGACTGCGCACGGACTCTTACGAAACCAACCTCGTCCTGATCGACGGCGTCGCCTTCACGCGGCTCGACAGCTTCGTCGCTGTCATGGCGGAACTCGGCTGGCCCTGGCGGGCGGCAAAAACGCTGCTGCTGCTGCCGCGCCCGCTGCGCGACTGGCTCTATGAGCGCGTTGCCAGGAATCGCTACGCGCTGTTCGGCAGGAAGGACAGCTGCGAGGTTCCTTCTCCGGAGCTGCGCGAGCGGTTCCTTGACTGAGGATGTGGCTGCTGGAGAACGAGCCGCCGCTCAGCGCATTGATCGGGCGTTATCGCGGTTGGCTCGAACCGGTGGATTCGCACGGCTTCAGCACGATCGCGTCGCCGGCCCCCTTGCCCAATTCCCGGCAGCCTTGAACCGAGCACAGCGTCCAGCCGTCGCCGGTTGCGCCAGAGGCGGCGAGTATGACGCGCCGCTGTGGGCCGACCGTGGGCGTGTAGGCCCACCAGCCATTCTTCAGCACCGCGCCTTCCGATGGCTCCATGCCGGCGCCCGAGCTCTTGACCCGCGCCTCGACCAGCTGCAGGCCGATAGGCGTGACCTTCCAGTCTTCCTCCCAGCGCGTCCGTTCCACCGAATGCGTCCAGGACAGCGTAAAGGCGGCGACGGAGAACGTCACCATCTTGCCGGCGGCCAGGATGCAAAGGCTCATGTTTTGGCTGAAGCCTGCCGCGCACGAAAGCAGTGCCAGCCGATCCAGGCCAGCGCCAGCGCCCAGCCGGCCTCGTCGGTCAGCGGCACCGCGGCGACCAGCAGCACGCCGGCCGCGAAGGCGATGAGCCGTTCCCACAATGCCATGCGGCTGGCGAGGAAACCGACGGCGGCGGCACCCCACAGCACGATGCCCATGCAGGCCTTGGCGACGATGTAGGCGACCTCGACGGGATAGCCGAACTG
>NZ_RZPH01000845.1:0-2700 GCF_004022825.1 Mesorhizobium sp. M7A.F.Ca.CA.004.04.2.1 | reverse complement strand
TGTCGAAGGCTGCCAACGAAGTGTTGCGCATGTACAAGCTTAAACTTGATTTCCCGGAGACGACGCGCGTGCTGCACGACAAGACCGCGAGTGCGATCCCTGTCGGCGAATTCTACCACGGTGTCTATCACACGGTCGTGGTGGCGCCGGCCACGTCCAACACGGTCGCCAAATGCGTGCATGGCATTTCCGACACGCTCGCCACCAATGTCTTTGCCCAAGCCGGAAAGTGCCGTGTGCCAGCCATCGTCTTTGCTTGCGACACCGCGCCGGAACTCGAGACCCAGGCACCGCACGGGCTGGTCAAGGTCTATCCGCGCAGGATCGACCTGGAAAATACCAAGCAGTTGAAGAGTTTTGAGCGGACCCAGGTGGTCGAATCGCTCGCTGATCTCGAAGCCTCGCTCACACGGCGCCGGGCCGAACTCGCAAGCGATGGCTGAGCGGCTGGTTTTTCTTACCGGCCATCTGGCCAAGGCGCGGCTGAAACGGCTGCTGGCCGGGCTGGGCAGTACCGAATTCGCGTGGGAAATCGTCGACGTCGGCGTCAAGGTCGCCGCGCTGATGAGCGAGGACATTGTGAAGCGTCGGCTCACTCTGACAGGAGACGTCGACCGCGTCGTCCTGCCCGGACGCTATCGGGGCAACATCGAGCACCTGTCGGAGCATTTCGGCGTGCCCTTTGTGCGCGGCCCCGACGAGATCGCTGACCTGCCGGCCTTCCTTGGCCGGGCGGGCAAACCGCCGGATCTGACGCGTCACGATATGCGCATCTTCGCCGAGATCGTCGATGCGCCGATGCTGTCGGTCGAGGCGCTGATGGCGAGGGCCTCGATGTTGGCCGCGGCCGGCGCCGATGTCATCGATCTGGGCTGCCTGCCGGAGACGCCGTTTCCATTGCTGCCGGAGGCTGTGCGAGCGCTCAAGGCACGGGGATTTATGGTCAGCGTCGATTCGGCCAGCGTGGACGAACTGACGATCGGGGCACGCGCCGGCGCGGACTATCTTCTCAGCCTCGATGAGAACACGCTGCCGTTGATCTTCGACCATAGGGCTACGGCAGTGTTGATACCGTCCACGCCCGGCGATCTGGATTCGCTCGGCCGGGCCATCGAAGCCGCTCAAAAGGCCGGCGTTGCCTTCATTGCCGATCCCGTGCTCGACCCGATCCATTTCGGCTTCGCCGTTTCACTCGGGCGCTTCATCGAGGCGCGGCGCCGCTGGCCGGACGCCGAATTGCTGATGGGTACCGGCAATCTCACCGAATTGACCGACGCGGACAGTTCCGGTGTTACGGCCGTTCTAGCGGGACTCTGCTCGGAACTCCGGATCCGAAACGTGCTGGCGGTGCATGTCAGCCCACACACGGTGCGGACGATCGAGGAGCACGATATCGCCCGCCGCGTCATGTTGGCTGCTTGCACGGACGGCGCGTTGCCGCGCGGCTATCACCCAGGCCTGTTGCAGGTCCACGATCGCAAGCCTTTCACAGCCTCAACCGACGATATCGAGGCATTGGCGGCCCAGGTCCGCGACGCCAACTTCCGGATCGCGGTAGCGGAGGACGGCATCCATGTTTTCAATAGCAAAGGGCATGCGGTTGCCACGGATGCGTTCGAACTTTTTGCCGGGCTGGACGTCAACGCCGATGGCGCACACGCTTTTTACCTCGGCGCGGAACTGATGAAAGCGGAGATCGCGTGGCGCCTCGGCAAGCGTTATGTGCAGGACGAACCGCTCGCATGGGGCGTTGCCGCGCCGGCTCCTGAAACCGACCGTACCCGTCTTGCCGAGCCGGGCCAGACGCTCCGCGCAAGGAAAGAGCGCTAGACCATGCCCTACATTCGCGAATCGATCATCACGACGGTCAACAAGGCAGGCAACGTCCACATCGCGCCGATCGGCATCATTGCCGAGAATGACGGCTGGGTGATTGCACCGTTCCGGCCGTCGGTCACGCTCGACAATCTCGCCGAAGTGCCATTCGCCATCGCCAATTATACCGACGACGTGCGTGTCTTTGCCGGCTGCCTGACAGGCCGCAAGCATTGGCCAACCGTTCCGGTTGACGGGTTTCCGGTGCCGAGGCTCGAGGCGGCGCTGGCGTATTCGGGTCTCGAAGTCCAGGCGGTCGATGACAATGGCGTGCGCCCCCGCCATTTCTGCCGCGTGGTGCGGGAGGAAGCGCTCGCGCCGTTCACCGGCCTCAACCGAGCCAAGGCGGCAGTGCTTGAGCTGGCCATCCTGGTCAGCCGGCTCGGCATGCTGCCGCGCGATAAGATCGAGGCGGAAATCGCCTACCTTTCGATTGCCATCGAAAAGACCGCAGGCGAGGGCGAAAAGGAGGCCTGGGGCTGGCTGATGCAGCGTGTCAGCGATCACTTGACCGCCAAAGGTTCCGGTAGCGAGGACGCGCGGGGTTAGGCCGAGCGCCGCACCCTGCTTACAACGGATATCCCGCCAAAAGCGCTATCGCGGACGCGGGGGCCGCGCTGCTCGCTTGCCCGCGAACGGTGTCATCGGCGGGGATGATGTCGGCGAAATCGACGTAGCTGCGTTCCATGCGTTCGGCCAGTCGCCTGATCTGCCAGCGACCGATTCCGGCGCCGACGATCGGGACATGCCGCGGCAAGGTCCCGGCAACCAGAGACGCTGCATCGTGCACTTTGCGCAGTTGCTGCTCGCTGAACCAGCGCGCGA
>NZ_RZPH01000844.1:0-2702 GCF_004022825.1 Mesorhizobium sp. M7A.F.Ca.CA.004.04.2.1 | reverse complement strand
GCTCTCATGGGCGGCGAAGAGAATGCGGCGATGCACCGGCTTCAGGCCGTCGCGCACGTCCGGCAGCGCACGGCTGACGATCACGCTCATAGCGTAATCGAGATAGGAGCGCTGCATCTCCTCGACGATGGATATCGGCTCGATGCCGGTGGGGCCGCCGTCGGCGCCGCGCGGTGTCTTCTGGTCGGTCAAATCGGATCACAATCTAATCAGGAATCACTTGGTGCTTATATAGGAAGCAAGCCCGAAACTCCAACCTTCACGGCACTTTTCCAGTGTCATTTTCGGTGGTAATTTCAAATGGATACCGCTGATTGCGACGATATGGCCAAGGCGGTTTTCGCCGCCCTGACGCAAAAGCCTGCGTGTCTGCCTTGGCGGGCACGGGGCCGATTGACGAAGCAGAAAAGGCCCATGCGCCACGGCGGCTGCGATAGTTGCGCGGCGTCTCCCCCATGATCCGCCGAAAACGACGATTGAAAGTCGACAGATCGTTGAAGCCGGCCTCGAAGGCGATCGCCGAGACCGCATCGTTGGACATGCGTAGCCGCACCGCCGCCCTGTGCAATCGCGTCCTGAGCAGGAATTGGTAGGGCGTCATGCCCGCCACCTGCCGGAAGATGCGCAGGAAGTGATACGGACTGGTTGCTGTCTCATTGGCAAGCGCTGAAAGCGAGACAGGCCCATCGGCGTCCAGTTCGATCCGCCGCACTGCCTCGGCCACCCGTTTCTGATCGCGGCGGCTGGGCGCGCGCCCGACATGCGTAGCGCCAGAGGCTGTAGCCACGGCAGCACCGGCCAAGCGCAGGGAAAGTTCCTCGAAGGCGTCGATGTAGGCCATCTCGCGCGCGGTCTCCGCTTCGGCCAGGAGCGGCGCCAGTACCGGCAAAGGCGGCAGGCGCGCCGCCTCGAAAGCCAGCTTCCTGGCGCCCGGAACGCCAGCTGCGATCCGTTCCATGTAGGCCGGATCGAAATGGAACGAGAGGCAACGGTCGCCGCTGCCATGCTCGTGCCCGCATTCGTAACATGTGCCGGGATTGCCGAGCAGGAGCGCGCCGGGCGCCAGCATCGCCGTGCCTTGCTGGGCGCGGTAGCGAAACGTGCCGCTGGTGACCGCAGCGACGCAGAAATCCTGATGCGCTTCCTCGAACGGCCGGTCGCCGGCGCCGGCCGTGCAAATGACGTCCGTCACGTGCCAACCGGCTCCGAATGCGAGACTATGCGTGGTCGTCGTCATAGTCGAAATATAGCAATTTTTCCCAAGCCCAGAACCCCGTCACCGCCTACTCCTAACGGTCTCCTGACAAGAAGAGGCCGCAGCCATGTTCGATCAATCCTCGTTTGCCGAAGCCCTGCATAGCTCCGGACCGATCGAAGGGCTTGCCGAAAAACTGAGCCTTTACGGCCGCTTCGTCGGCGCCTGGACGTTTGAGGCCTCGCGCCACCTCGAGGACGGCACTGTGCTGACAGGGCGTGGCGAGGTGCATTTCGGCTGGGTGCTGGAAGGCCGGGCGATCCAGGACGTGTGGATCCTGCCCGCGCGGGACGCCGGTCCATCGCCATCCTTGGGCACATGGACTTTTTACGGCACGACGCTGCGCGTCTATGATCCCGGCGCGGATGCCTGGCACATCTTCTGGAGCGACCCGCGCAACCAGTATTTCAGCCGCCAGCTCGGCCGCGCCGAGGGTGACACGATCGTGCAAGTGGGCGCCGACGACACCGGCAGCTCGGTACGCTGGAGCTTTTCACGCATCACCGAAAACTCCTTCCGCTGGCTGGGCGAACGCTCGCAAGACAATGGCGCGACATGGCGGCTGGAAGTCGAGTTCCTGGCGCGGCGAGCGGTTTGATCTCCGAGGATTGCAGCAGCCCAGAATAAAAGCGTCGCGATCCTTCGCGCTGCCCTCTGTCCCGCATCAACCACTTTCTCACGAACGGTTCCCACCGAACGGGCTTTGCTCTACCAATATTCTGGCACGGGCACAGCCCGGCGGGAGGGTCAGAGATGCCGAGTTTCGACAGCCTGTTCAACGCTTTCGTCACCATTCTCGTGACCATCGACCCGCCCGGCCTGGCGCCGCTGTTCCTCGCCGTGACGCGCGGCATGAACCGTGAGGAGCGCCAGCAGGTTTCGGTGCGCGCCTCGATCATCGGTTTCCTGGTGATGGCGCTGTTTGCGGTTGCCGGGGCCTCGATCCTGTCGGTGTTCGGCATAACGTTGCCGGCCTTCCGCGTCGCCGGCGGTTTCCTGCTGTTCTTCATCGCCTTCGAGATGGTGTTCGAGCGCCGGCAGGACCGCAAGGAGAAGATCGGCGACGTCGCCATCACCAAGGACATGATCCACAACATCGCCGCCTTCCCGCTGGCGATCCCACTGATCGCGGGCCCTGGTGCCATTTCGGCAACTGTGCTGCTTTCCGGCTCGTTTCAAGGCTTTGCCGCGCAGGCGGCGCTGGTCGGCATCATCTTCGTCTGCCTCGCCATCACCTATCTGGTGTTCGTGCTGTCGGAACGCATAGACCGCATCCTCGGCCAGACCGGCCGCTCGATCCTGACCCGTCTGCTTGGCGTCATCCTGGCGGCACTGGCTGTGCAATTCGTCGCCGACGGCATCAAGGCGCTGATAGCAGGCTGAACGACAGTCCCTACTGCCTACTGCCTACTGCCTACTGCCTACTGCCTACTGCCTACTGCCTACT
>NZ_RZPH01000843.1:0-2703 GCF_004022825.1 Mesorhizobium sp. M7A.F.Ca.CA.004.04.2.1 | reverse complement strand
GCCTATCGCAATACCTCGCCTTTGCCAGGCGTCGGTTCGCAGGATGGCACGACCAATTCGGCCAGTGTCGGGGCAACGCTGACGATCCCGATCTATTCGGGTGGCCGCACCTCGGCGATCGTGCGCCAGAACAAGGAATCACTCAGCCAGGCCCGCATCCAGGTCGACGTCAGCCGCGACCAGGTACGCCAGGCCGTCACCGCCGCCTGGACCGAGTATACCGCCGCGCAGCAGCAGCTGACGGCCAACAGGCAAGTGATCGAGGCCGCGAAGCTGGCACTGAACGGTGTCATCGAAGAACGCAATGTCGGCCAGCGCACCACGCTCGACGTCCTCAACGCACAGGCGACGGTCATCACCGCCCAGATCAACCAGGCCGGTTACGAACATGATGTGGTGGTGGCGAGCTACGCCATCCTGCAGGCGACCGGCCGTCTGTCCGTGGACCGCCTTGGCTTGCAGGTAGCGAAGTACAAGCCTGAAGAGCATTACAACGCGGTCAAGGACAAGTGGTACGGCCTGCGCACGCCGGACGGCCGCTGAGGCGTTCGGCCAGGACTGGCCGTGTTCCCCGTTTGAGCAGGATCTTTCGCACTCGGGTTCAGATCGCGCTAATCTGTTGAAATCCCACAAGTCCCCAGATTGGGGATTCTCGTGCGGCGATCCGTCGGTTACGCTGTCGCCATGATTCGATCCGGCTCTGCCGGAGCGGAAACCCACAGGGGTCACAAAGGCGGCGGATGTGACGATGGCAACGGCAAGCAGCGCACAGCGCGAACCTTCCATGGAAGAGATACTGGCTTCCATCAGGCGGATCATCGAGGACAGTGACGGCGGCCGCAAGCAGCCGGGCGACGCCGATGAGCTGAGCCAGGATCTGGAGCGCGCGTCGAGCGCCTATGCGGCCCCCGACGTGGAAGCATTCCGTGCCGACCTGCATGCCGCCCCCGAAGGCAGGAAGCCGGTCACGCTGGCGGAAGTCCAGGCACAGTTGCCGGCGGCCGAGCCGGTGGTCGCGCGCATGGAAACGCCTGCGCGCCCCGATCCCAGCCCGGCAAAGCCATCGATGACACTTGCCGAAGTTAGCGCCCGCGTCGCCGCCGAGCCAATCACGGTTGAATCGCCGGGATCGCGTCCTGTCGCCGACGCTTCCATCGCCGATTGGCGTCGTGAGATCGCCGCGGTCGGTGAGCAGGCGAGGGCGGTGTCGGACCGGAGCGAGGCACGCAAGACGGCTGCCCAGCCGTCCGTGGAGACTCCAAGGGACGAACCGACCGCGAAAGTAGCCGTCGAACCCGAGCCGTCTCGTCCGGATGCAAGCGTGGTGCGGCCGGTGGCGGCCAGCGACGCGCCGCGTCCGGCGATCGTTTCCGAGCATACCGGCCGTCAGGTCGCGGCTGCCTTTGGCGAGCTTTCCGATGCGTTTGCCAGCCGCAGCAAGAAGACATTCGACGAGATGGCCGAAGAGATGCTGCGGCCGATGCTGCAGGATTGGCTGGACAACAATCTGCCGACACTGGTCGAAAGACTGGTGCGCGAGGAGATCGAGCGCGTGGCGCGCGGGGCGCAGTAGCTCCCCATGCCGATTGCTAGAGGAAACGGCGCCTTCGTGGCGCCGTTTCTTTTGGTGAGGTCAGTTTGTTGGCAGGACGGCGGATCGCTTTCCGTTGAAATGACCAAGGCCGCGCCTATCTGGTTGTGAGGGTCCGAGACAGCCCTTGCGGTTGACTTGGCCAAAACCTTCCGATTTACACCGGACCAGCAAAACTCCCGACAGCGCGGACCATTTTCCCATGCTTGAAAAGACCTACGACGCCAAAACCGTCGAGCCGAAGATCGCCAAAGTCTGGGAAGAGGCCGACGCGTTTCGCGCCGGTGCCGGCGCCGAGGAGGGGGCGGAAGCATTTACGATCGTCATCCCGCCGCCGAACGTTACCGGCTCGCTGCATATGGGCCACGCGCTCAACAACACGCTGCAGGATATATTGGTGCGCTTCGAGCGAATGCGCGGCAAGAACGTCCTGTGGCAGCCGGGCATGGACCATGCCGGTATTGCCACGCAGATGGTTGTCGAGCGGCAGCTGATGGAAAAGCAGATCCATCGCCGCGACCTGACCCGCGAGCAGTTTATCGAGAAAGTGTGGGAGTGGAAGGCCGAATCCGGCGGCGCCATCTTCAACCAGCTGAAGCGGCTGGGCGCCTCGGCCGACTGGTCACGCGAACGCTTCACCATGGACGAAGGCCTGTCCAAAGCCGTGCTCGAAGTGTTCGTCACGCTCTACAAGGAAGGGCTGATCTACAAGGACAAGCGCCTTGTGAACTGGGACCCCAAGCTGCTCACCGCGATCTCCGATCTCGAGGTCGAGCAGCAGGAGGTCAATGGCAATCTCTGGCACTTCCGCTATCCCATCGAGGGCCAGGTCTTCGACCCGGAAAACCCAACAACCTTCATCACCGTGGCGACGACGCGCCCGGAGACGATGCTGGGCGATACGGCCGTCGCCGTGCACCCTGACGACGAGCGATTCCGGCATCTGGTGGGCAAGAACATCGTCCTGCCAATCGTCGGTCGCAGGATTCCCGTGGTGGCGGACGAGTATTCCGATCCGGAAAAGGGTTCGGGCGCGGTCAAGATCACGCCGGCGCATGACTTCAACGACTTCGAGGTCGGCAAGCGCCACAAGCTGCCGGCGATCAATAACC
>NZ_RZPH01000842.1:0-2708 GCF_004022825.1 Mesorhizobium sp. M7A.F.Ca.CA.004.04.2.1 | reverse complement strand
GCTCTGAGCGCCTTCGGCATTTTGGACAGCAAAACGCCGCTGCGCCTCGGTTTCAGCGTTGACGAGATCCGCCAGGGCCTCGGTCTCAACCAGGTCGACCTTGCCGTTGAGAAAGGCGCGGCGCGTGAATTCGCCCGGTTCCGCGTGCCTGACGCCGTCGAAACCAGTAATCGTCTCCAGCATCCTGGCCACCACGGCGCGTCCGCCATGAACGTGGAATTCCGCCACATCCTCGCCGGTGAAACTGGCCGGATTGGGAAAGAAAACGACCAAGCCGTTATCGAGCACGGTTCCATCGGGCGCCCTGAATCTGCGCAAGACCGCGACGCGGGGCTTAACAATACCCCCGGCAATCGTTTCGACTACGAATCGAGTCTGCGGGCCGGAAATACGGATGACGGCGACGCCGGCCGGGAGCCGGCCGCTCGACAGCGCTACGATGGAATCGCCTGAAATCATTTGCCCGCTCTACCGAACCGCCCTAGCTTTACGCCCATCAGCCAATCGCACCCGAGTTTGCCCAGTGACGCTGCCCGCGCAAAACCTGCTTGCTGAAGAAGCCAGCCCCTATTTGCAGCAGCACAGCGGCAATCCCGTCCACTGGCGGGCCTGGTCGCCGGCTTCGCTCGAGGAGGCCAAGGCGCTGGACAGGCCGATCCTGCTCTCGGTCGGCTATGCCGCCTGCCACTGGTGCCACGTCATGGCGCATGAAAGCTTCGAGGACGATGGTGTCGCCGCCGTCATGAACCGTCTGTTCGTCAATATCAAGGTCGACCGCGAGGAACGCCCCGACATCGACCAGATCTATATGGCGGCGCTGTCCTCGATGGGCGAGCAGGGTGGCTGGCCACTAACCATGTTCCTGACGCCGGACGGCAAGCCGTTCTGGGGCGGCACCTACTTTCCGCGCGAGCCACGCTATGGCCGCCCCGGTTTCATCCAGGTGATGGAGGCGGTGGACAAGGCCTGGCGCGAGAAGCGGGCGAGCCTCAACCAGAGCGCCGACGGCCTGACCACACATGTCCAGGCACGGCTCGCCGGATTGCACGCGAGAACAGGGCTCGATCGCGACACGCTGGCTGAGCTTGCCAAGGGCATAGACGGCATGATCGACCGCGATCTGGGCGGCTTGCGTGGCGCGCCGAAATTCCCCAATGCGCCGTTCATGCAAACGCTGTGGCTGTCCTGGCTGCGCGACGGCAACGCCAGCCATCGCGACGACGTTCTCAACAGCCTCGAACAGATGGTCAGCGGCGGCATTTACGATCATATCGGCGGCGGGCTCAGCCGTTACTCGACCGACGCCGAATGGCTGGTGCCGCATTTCGAAAAGATGCTTTACGACAATGCCCAGCTGATCCGCTTCTGCAACTGGGCCCATGCCGCAAGCGGCAACGGGTTGTTCCGGGTCCGAATCGAAGAGACGATCGGCTGGCTGCTGCGCGAGATGCGCGTTGACGGCGGCGCCTTTGCCGCCAGTCTCGATGCCGACAGCGACGGCGAGGAAGGACTGTTCTACACCTGGAGCCAAGACGAGATCGAGGCCGCCCTCGTCGACGATTCTGCCTTGTTTTTCAAGCACTTCACGCTCTCCAGCCCGCACGGCTGGGAAGGCAAGCCGGTCGTCCACCAAACCCTGTCCCAGCAATCGCACTATGTGATCGATCGCGCAGAGCTCGGCCCGCTCAAGGCGAAACTCCTCACCGTGCGGGAACAGCGGGTCAGGCCCGGTCTTGACGCAAAGACCCTCACCGACTGGAACGGCCAGATGATCGCAGCGCTTGCAGAGGCCGGCCGTTCGCTGGCGCGGCCTGACTGGATCGATGCGGCGGCAAAGGCCTTTGCCCACATCAGCACCGCCGGCCGCGACAGCCGTCTGCCGCATTCGATGCTCGGCGCCAGAAAACTATTCCCTGCTTTGTCCAGCGACTATGCCGCCATGGCCAACGCAGCGATCTCGCTGTTCGAGGCCACTGGGAATTGGAGCTATGTCGACCAGGCCGGCCAGTTTATCAAGCAGCTCGACCATTGGCACGCCGATACCGAAAAGACGGGGTATTACCTGACCGCCTCGGACAGCACCGACGTGCCGATCCGCATCCGCGGCGATGTCGACGAGGCCATTCCGTCCGCCACCGGCCAGATCATCGAGGCACTGGTCCGGCTGGCCTCCGTCACGGGCGATCTCGAGCTGCAGGAAAGGGCCTGGCAAGTTGCCGAGCACGCCGCCGGCCGCGCGGCCCACCAGGCCTATGGCCAAGCCGGCATCGTCAACGCCTGCGCGCTGGCGATCGAGCCGCTAAAACTGGTCATCGTCGATGCGCTTGACGATCCAAAGCTCGTTCCGGTTGCGAATCGAAGTCCGGACCCACGCCGCGTCGACATTGTCCTGCCGATCGGTACGGGTACGAATCGACCCTTGCTGCCTGGCGGAATCCTGCCGCCGACCAACGAGGCGGGTGCATGGCTGTGTACTGGGCAGGTGTGTTTACCGGTCGTGACGGATGCTGAAGAGTTGGAACGATTGTTGCGAGGGCTATAAGGGCAACGCACTGCTCGATCAGCCCAAAATTGCGGCGCTGGCGCCGCCCCTTGTATCTGCACGAGATGATTATGTGCGATGGAAGCGATTGAGCCTCGGGCCGGATGGCCATCCGGCCCGAGGCTTGGCGAAGTCGCCCGCTGCCCCTCCGGCTACAACCGTCAAT
>NZ_RZPH01000841.1:0-2710 GCF_004022825.1 Mesorhizobium sp. M7A.F.Ca.CA.004.04.2.1 | reverse complement strand
CGACCAGCAACAGGACCGATTTCCTGCCGGACTTGCCGGCCAAGGCGATCGCCTGGGTTACCTGCCTGGCGTTCTTGACCGGCACCTGATTGACGGCGACGATGATGTCGCCGGCCTGTATTCCGGAAGCGGCGGCCGCTTTGTCGGGGTTGACGCTGGCAACCACCGCGCCGTGCTGCTTGCCGGCTAGGTTCATCTGCTGGCGAATGTCGGGCGTTATATCCATCAAGCCGAGCCCTATCGCCGGAGCGCGCCCGGCGCTCGGCGCGTCGGACCCGTCGTCCAGCGACGCGGTCTTCGCATCGGCGCTGTTTTGGCCGACATCGACGGAAATCCGCATCGGCTTGCCTTTGCGCCAGACATCCACCGTTTCCCTGGCGCCCGGCGCGACATCGGCGACCGCCCGCGACAGGTCCTTGGGATCCTTCACGTCCTGCCCGGCAAAGCTGGTGATGACGTCACCCGTCTCGACGCCGGCCTTGGCCGCCGGCGAACCGTCGTTGACCTCTGAAACCAGCGCGCCGCCGGAATGGTCGAGCCCGATGGCGCTCGCGACATCGGGTGTCACCTCCTGTATCTGAACGCCGAGATAGCCGTACTGGATGGAGCCGCCCTTCATCAGCTTGGCGACCACCTTCTGGGCCTGATCCGACGGAATGGCAAAGCCGACGCCGACGCTGCCGCCATTGGGTGAATAGATCGCCGTGTTGATGCCCACGACATTGCCGGCGACATCCACCAGCGGACCGCCGGAATTGCCGTGGTTGATCGGCGCGTCGATCTGGATGAAATCGTCGAACGGGCCGCTATGCAGGTCACGGCCGCGCGCCGAGACGATACCTGCCGTGACGGTGGTGCCGATGCCGAACGGGTTGCCGAAGGCCAGCACCTGGTCGCCTGGCATGAGCTTGTCGGAATCACCCCATTTGACGGTCGGCAGGGGTTTGTCTGACTTGACCTTGAGTACGGCGAGATCGTTCTTGGCATCGCGGCCGACAAGCTTGGCCGGAAGTTCGGTGCCGTCGTCGAGCGTCACCTTGATCGAAGAAGCACCATCGATGACGTGGTTGTTGGTGACGACGGTGCCATCCGCGCCGACGATGAAGCCGGAACCCAGCGCCTCGGCGCGCTGCGGTTGCTGTTGCGGCGGCGTCTTGGGCGTCGGCATGCCCTGGTCACCGAAGAACTGGCGGAAATAGTCATCGAAGGGCGAGCCGCCGTCGAAAGGAGATGCATCGCTCATCGTTTCAGGCTGTGCCTTCATGACGGTGGTGACCGTCACCACCGCCGGCTTGTCGGCGGCAACGATGGGGGCGAACGAGCCATTGGGCGCGGTGATGCCGGCGACAGGCGTCTGGGTTGTCGGAATGGTGTTGCCCTCGCCTTGGGCGAAAGACATGACGAAGGGGGATATGATCAGCGCAGCGCCCAGCAAGGCCGCGACGCGATGCCTACGAAGGATATCTGACATGGTCGTTTGTCCGGGCGAGAGTTGATCCAGCGCCGTGGCCTCTCCCGTGCGGGGAAATCGGTCATCGGCGTGTCGAGGTCGCAATTGCCCGTCTCGCCTACATGGCAGCCAACCGGATCGACGGCCTTGCATCTAGGGCGCGGATTCGCCCGATTTAGGGTTTTAGGGCGACCTTACGAAGATTTAATATCCGCACGGCGGCAGGGCCGCAAAGTCGTCGGGCGGCACCTTGCTGTCTCGCTGGAGCCTCAGCCACCGGCGCTTCGCTCGAGATAGGCCGTGGCAATCTCGCGCATGCGCTTGCCGTCGAAGCTCGGTCCGTGTCCACCATGACCGATGCGGATCGGCAGGTCCAGCAGGCGCCGCATCGTGCTGACATAGGCGGCTCGGTCGGAATCCGGCAGGTCGTCGATCAGCATGGCGTCATAGATGGCATCGCCGCTGAAGAACAGGCCGTCGACCTCGTCGAACAGCGCGATCGAATCCGGTGAATGGCCCGGCAAATGCAGCACGCGAAATTGCCGGTCGCCAAGATCGACGACATCGCCCTCGTCCAGGGTTCGCGTCAACGGCGCGGGCGGGATCCTGTAGTCGGCCGACTTCCATCCAGGCGCCGGCGGTTTCGAGACGGCACCCTCGAGGTCATGAAACATGTAGGCGTAGGTCGCGGCCTCATCCATGGTCTCGAACCGAGCCGCGCTCATCCTTGGCCCGGCCCGCAACGGGAATTCATGCAGCGAGCCGACGTGGTCGAGATGGATGTGGGTGGCAACGACCAGCAGCGGCTTGCCCTCCGCCGTCTCGATCTGCGGCGCCAGCGGACAGATGCCCATGCCGGTGTCGACGAGCAGGTCGGCATCGCGACCGCGCAGATGCCAGATATTGGCCCGAACATAGGCATGGACGAAGGGCTCGGTCAGCATCGTCGTCTTGTCGTCGACGACGCTCCTGCTGAACCAGTCGGGCATCACCTGTGAGCCGGGCATCAAGTGTGAGCCCGGCATCAGACGAAGGGCTTCCCGACCTTGTACTTTTCCGGCACCAGCCGCTTGAGATAGGCCATGCCGGCATCCGACAGCTGATTGACATCGGGCTTCATGAAATCGTCCGGCATGTGGCGTGTCTTGCCGGCGACGTTCTTGAGCGGCACTTTCTTCAGCACCGTTCTGGTGCCGTCATATTGCAGGGCCACCGAGCCGCCGCCCTGTTCGGCGACGGTGACGGCGAAAGCGCCGGCAT
>NZ_RZPH01000083.1:0-10988 GCF_004022825.1 Mesorhizobium sp. M7A.F.Ca.CA.004.04.2.1 | reverse complement strand
GTTCGGACTGCAGCAGCGGCTTGCCAAACGAGGTCTGCGCGCGGGCGTAGAGATCGAGGCCGAGATGGGCGGAAAGCGGCTGGCTGTAGCTGGCCGAGATCTCCAGCTTCTGGAAAGCGGCGTCGGCGCCCTGGCGCGACAGCGGCAGCAGCGGCGTCGCATCGGCGGCCGAGCGCGCGCCGAGCCCATCGATACCAAAAGAGGCAACGACGTTGCCGATGAAGACGCCGCCAAGCGGTGTGAACCAGGTGCCATCGAGACCGAGCCGGGCAATGCGCAATCGGTCCTCGGCGATCGGCAGCGAAATCGGCGTCACCGCGTCGAGCGTGTCGTTTTGCACGTCGAATGACAGTTCGGTGCTGATCGTAAGCGCGCGGCTGCGTATCCAGGGATAGCGAAGCCGCGCCGAATAACGCTCGAAAGCGCTGCCGAAGCCGAGCGTGCCGGGCTCGGCTGTCGGATTGGCCTGCGTGCGGCTGGCTTCCAGGTTGAGCGTCAGCCCGTCATAGCCGATCGGCACGACGATGCCGGCGGCATAGTTGCGATTGCGTGGGCCATCCGTGAACAGGCCGCTCTCGCCGCCATCGGGGTAGCCGCCGGCCCTGACATAGACGAGTTCGCCGAGGCCGAGCAATGAGTTGAAATCGACGCCGATGCCCGTAGACCAGCGCTGCAACGATGGCGATAGCGAGTTGTCCCCGGTCATTTGGCCGCCGATCGGGCGATATTTGCCGTCGATGACCAGCACGCTTGCGCCTTTGGCCGAGCCTGCCTGCAAGGTCGAGCGCAGCCGGGCGCCGGGCGTATCGCCAGCCAGCAGCAGCTTGCGTTCGATCGCCGACAGCTTGATGCTTTTCTGTCCAACGAGCGGCGCCAGCGTTGCCTCGACCCGCCCGCGTATGCGCTCGGGCAGATTGCTGGTGTCGATCCGTTCGAGAAAGCCATCGACGACGACCAGCCGGAGTCTTGCGCCGTCGTTGAGCTTCTGCGCCGGCAGCACCACCCGCACCAGCGCATAGCCGGCCCATCCATATTCGGTTTCGAGTTTTCGCGCCGCGGCAAAGATTTCCGCCGCCGTCACCGTGCGGTGCGCAAGGCCGGCAACGATCTTGCGTGTTGCGTCAGCCATGTCGGGCAAGCCGCCTTCGACGCTGACATCCCCGAGCTTGACCTTGAGCTTCCCGGCACCCGCCGGCGCTTCGAGGCCCACACCTTCGGGAATGGAAACACCTGCCGTGTTGGCTGCCGGCGGCGGCCGAAAGCTGGGCGGCGTGATCTGGCTGGCTGTCTGCGCGAATGCGCCGGCTTGAAGCCACAGGCACGCCGAGGCAACAAGCAGGATCAACCATCCCCCACGGGCTGCCAGCTCACCGAAAACTGGGTGACAGTCGTTATCCCTGCCAACCGCGATCTTGCTTGTATACTTCACTCAATCACTCGTCCTTCGAGGTAGAGTTCGGCAAAGCTTCGCCACCGCGCGAGATTTCATCGCTCGTTAATTGGCTTCTGCTTTCGAACTCATTTCCGGGAAGGCGTGCCCCCGCCGCTCGGATGTCGCGGAAACTATGCCGCGCTCTGGTGAACGTCAATTCAACGGGCGGCCGTCCGGCTGACTATTATTGGGAGGGGTTTTCCAAAGCGTAGCAACCGGTTAGCGGACCCCACCATGAACCGGTCGTGGCCTGCCCCATGTTCGGGTTGGGCTTGCTCTTCGCATTCGGTGCCTCTGGACACAGCTGTCGAAGGCTGGAAAATGTGGACGCGACTCCGCTGTTGGAGTTAACTCGGAACATGAGGAGGATGGCGCTGAATCTGGAAGACATTGCCGGCCATCCGGCCCTGCATCGCTGTGTCCAGGCACAGTCGTTGGCGCTGATCGACATCTATGAAACGAGCCCGCGACTGGCTTCCATTTTCGCCACGCAGCAGCGTTGGCTGATGGGTCATGTCGGCCTTGCCATGCATTTCAGGCGCGATCCGCACGACCGCCGCAAGGAGCTGACGGTATCGCGTTTCATCGAGTTCGTACACCAGCACGCGGTGGCCAGCCGCAACACGGCGGACGCTTTCATCAAGGAGATGCTGCACTATCATGTCGCCGAGTATGTTTCGGGTGGCGACGGGCGCACGCACCCCTTGCAGCCAACGGCGGCAACCGTGCAGACTTTCACCGGCTGGGTCCTTGCTCATCTGCAGACGCTGGATCATCTCGATGGTGCCGACCGGCTGGCCAGGTTCCTTGAGCGGCCCGACATGGTTGCCAGGCTGCAGCCTCTGGTCGCGGACGGCCTGCTTGCCTCCAAGCCGGTGCGTGAGCCCAACCAGACCTTTTCGCTGTTCATCTGGCTCAACAATGGCGGCATTGTCATGGACTGGCTGATGTCGGGCATCGACCCCGATCATGCCGGCCTGGACCGGATTCCGACCAGCGTGGTTTCGATCGGAGATTTCGCCAGATGGCTCAAGCTGTCGCGGACCCACCTCGCCCGCAAGCTGCGCGCTGCCGAGGAACTCGGCAGCATCGGCTGGCTCGGCCAGCGCGGCCATTCGGTGATGTGGGTGTCGAACACCTTCTACCAGGAGTACATGACCGTCCAGGCCGCCAAGCTGGCCATTGTCGATGCGGCATTCGCCGCCTGTTTTCCAGTCCCGGAAGACCGCTGAGGGTCGGCGCGATCGACATCTGCCCGGACCGAGAACATTGTCTCCTGGCGATCATAACCTGTTATAGACAGGGCGCGTCTGGACACGGGCCGTGAAGGCTGAGAATGTGATCTGCGTCTTCGTGGCCGTAAGGCTGGATCGGAGCATGGGGGGAATGACGCAGACCTTTGACCATATTGCCGGTCACCCGGCATTGCATCGCTGTGTCCGTGCCCAGGCGCAGGCGATGATCCAGGCCTATGGGATGAACCCGAGGCTCGCCTCGATATTTGCCACCCAGCAGCGCTGGTTGATGGCGCATATCGGCCTTGCCCTGCATTTCAGACGGGAGCCCGATGATTACCGCAAGCAGTTGACGGCGGCGCGTTTCATCGACGTCATCCGGGAGAATTCCGTCGCCAGCCGCAACACCGCCGACGCCTTCCTCAAGGAGATGCTGCATTACAATTTCATCGAGCACCTGCCGGCAACACAGGACGGCCGCATCCGCCCCATTCAGCCAACGGTGAACACGCTGGAGACGGTTGCCGGCTGGATGATGGCGCACCTGCACACGCTGGACAGTCTCAACGGTGCGAACCGTCTGGCGACGTTTCTGGAGCGGCCCGATGCTCTCGCCAGGGTGCAGCCGCTGGTGGCCGACGGCCTGATCTCCTCCAGCCCCGTGCGCGAGCCCAGGCAGACCTTTTCGCTGTTCACCTGGCTCAACAATGGCGGCGTCGTCATGGACTGGCTGATATCGGGCGTCGATCCCGACCATGCCGGCCTCGCTGAAATACCGACCGGCGTCGTCTCGATCGGCGATTTCGCCAAATGGCTCAAGCTGTCGCGAACCCACCTGGCACGCAAACTGCGGGATGCTGAAGACCTCGGCAGCGTTGGCTGGCTTGGCCAGCGCGGCAATTCGGTGATGTGGGTGTCGGGCGATTTCTACCGGGAATACATGACCGCCCAGGCCGTCAAGCTGGCTATCATCGATGCCGCGTTCGTCAAGGCCTTCGACTCGCCGGCAGGCAGCTGACCGGTGCGGCATCCCCGGTGCGGGGATGCCCAAGCCGGCGAGCCTTTCAGTCGATATCGAATGACACGCCCTGGGCGAGCGGCAGCGCCTTGGAATAGTTCACCGTGTTGGTGGCGCGCCGCATATAGGCCTTCCATGCGTCGGAGCCGCTCTCGCGGCCGCCCCCGGTTTCCTTTTCGCCGCCAAAGGCACCGCCGATCTCGGCGCCCGAGGTACCGATGTTGACATTGGCAATGCCGCAATCCGATCCGTCGACACCCAGGAAACGCTCGGATTCCTGCAGGTCTCGGGTGAAGATCGACGAGGACAGGCCTGCCCCCACGGCATTGTGCTCGTCGAGCACCGCGTCGAAGTCCGAATATTTCATCACGTAGAGGATCGGCGCGAAGGTCTCTTCCGTCACCGGTGACACCTGGCTTGGCATTTCGACCAGCGCCGGGTGCACGTAGTACGCATCCGGATGGCCGTTCTCGACCCGCGTGCCGCCGGTCACCTTGCCGCCATGGGCAGCGGCTTCCTTCAGCGCCTTCTGCATGGCGTCGAAGGCCGCCTTGTCGATCAGCGGCCCGACCAGCGAGGACGTCTCCAGCGGATTGCCGACAGACACACTCTCGTAGGCCTTCTTGAGGCGCGGAACCAAGGCGTCGTAGACGCTGTCATGCACGAACAGGCGCCGCAGCGTCGTGCAGCGCTGGCCGGCCGTGCCCATCGCTCCAAACGCAATCGCACGCAGCGCCATGTCGAGATCGGCGGTCGGGCAGACGATGCCGGCATTGTTGCCGCCGAGTTCCAGCACCGCGCGCGCAAAGCGCTTGGCCAGCCGCGGGCCGACGTCGCGGCCCATGCGGGTCGAGCCGGTTGCCGAAACCAGCGGCACTTTGGGGTGATCGACCAGGATCTCGCCGACGGCGCGGTCGCCGATCAGCACCGGCGCCAGGCCATCAGGTGCGTCCGCGCCGAAGCGCTCGACCGCACGCTTGAAGATAGCCTCGCAGGCAAGTGCGGTCAGCGGCGTCTTTTCCGACGGCTTCCACACCACTGCGTCGCCGCAGACCAGTGCCAGGGCGGCATTCCACGACCACACAGCCACCGGGAAGTTGAAGGCGGAAATGACGCCGACGACGCCGAGCGGATGCCAGGTTTCCATCATCCGATGGCCCGGGCGCTCGGTGGCGATGGTCAGGCCGTACAATTGCCGGGAGAGGCCTACGGCGAAATCGCAGATGTCGATCATCTCCTGCACTTCGCCGAGGCCCTCGGACGGGATCTTGCCGACCTCGATCGAGACCAGCCGGCCAAGCTCGGCCTTGTGCGTACGCAGCTCCTCGCCCAGCAGCCGCACCAGTTCGCCACGCCGCGGGCCTGGCACCATGCGCCAGGCTTGGAAGGCCTTGTGCGCGGCATCAATGATCTTAGCCGCTTCGGCCGGCGAGATCGTCCTCAGCGCCGCGATCTGCTCGCCCGTCACCGGGCTGCGCACGATCAGGTCGCCGCCGACAAGCGTCTCCTTGGCCACACCCAGTTTCGCCAGCAGTTCGGTCGTTTCCTTGCCTATCGTCATTCTTGTCCCTTTCAGATCCAGTCGCTCATAATGCATGTCGCCCAAAAGTGCCCCGCGGTTTTGGGACAACGACATGCACAAAAGGCATGCCGGTCAAAGCCTGGCGTCATGCTGCCCGCGTGCACAAAGGCACCTCAGGCACGATCATCGCGTGGCATTACTCGTTTCAAGGGAAAATCACCACCCCGGCATGGTCTAAGCCCAAACTGCACGATTGAGCCAGATGGGGCAGATGGCGCTCAGTTTGCCTTCTTGGCCGGTGGGCGTACCGCACCGTCCCTGATCAGCCGGTCGATATGCATGCGGATATGTGCCGCTTCCGCCGCCGTGTTAGCAAGCGCTATGGCGCGGTCGAAGGCGACGCGCGCCTCGTCCCCCCGGTCGAGTTGCATCAAGAGGCCCCCCTTGAGGCCGAAAAAATGGAAATAGCCGGAAAGCCGTTCTTCCAGCGGCTCGATCATGGCCAGCGCCTCTGCCGGTCCACGCACCTTCGAGACCGCGACAGCCCGGTTGAGCGTGACCACCGGCGACGGCTGCATCTGCTCCAGCAAGCGATAGAGCAGGTCGATCTCGTTCCAGTCGGTATCCTCCGCCTTTTCGGCCCGCGCGTGCAGTGCGGCAATCGCCGCTTGCACCTGGTAGGGGCCGGGCTTGCGATGGCGTAGCGCCTTGTCGACCAGCGCCAGCCCCTCATCGATCATCTTGCGGCTCCACAGGCTGCGATCCTGGTCTTCGAGCAGCACGATCTCGCCGCTCTCGTCGAAACGGGCCGGTGCGCGCGCATGCTGCAGAAGCAACAGCGCCGTCAGCCCCATGATCTCCGGCTCGGTCTGGAACAACCGCAGCAGGAGCCGTGCCAGCCGGATCGCCTCCTCGCACAGCGGTGCGCGGGCCGGCGCCTCGCCGCTGTTGGTCGAATAGCCCTCGTTGAAGACCAAGTAGACCATGGCGGCGACGGCGGCGAGGCGTTCCGACCGCTCGACCGCGCCCGGCGTCTCGAACGGCACGCCGGCGTCCGCAATGCGCGCCTTGGCGCGAGTGATGCGCTGCTCCATGGCGCTTTCGCCAACCAGGAAGGCGCGCGCGATCTGCTTGACCGTAAGACCGGAGACGATGCGCAGCGCCACCGCGATCTGCTGCGTTGCCGGCAGATCAGGATGGCAGCAGATGAACAGCAGCCGCAATATGTCGTCGCGGTAGTGCGCCCCGTCCAGCCGCTCGGCGATATCGCTCTCGGCGTCCTCCAGATCCGAAACCTGGTCTTCCTCCGGCATCGGCGCCTGCTTGGCGCGCTTGCGCACCGCATCGATGCCGCTGTTGCGGCCGACGAAGATCAGCCACGCCGCCGGGTCGCGCGGCGGCCCGTTCTGCGGCCAGTTCTTCAGCGCCCTGAGGCACGCGTCCTGGAAAGCTTCCTCCGCCGTATCGAGATCGCGGAAATAACGCAGCAGCGCACCCATCGCCTGCGGGCGGGCGGCGCTGATCGCGGAGCTGATCCAGGCCATTTCGGTCATGCGGAAACCTTGGCGGGATTGAAGATCGAGACCGGCCGGATCTCATAGGAGCCGCCGCTCGGGTTGACTTCGGAAAGCTCGCGGGCGAACTCCACCGCCTCGTCGAGATCGGCGCATTCGAGCGTGTAGAAGCCGAGGAACTGTTCCTTGGTCTCGGCGAACGGCCCGTCGATGACGACCGATTCGCCCTTGACCTTTCTCAGGGTCGTCGCGGCGGTCGTCGGCAGAAGCCGTGCCACCGGGCCGAGCCGACCAGCCTTGGCGTACTTGTCCTGAACGTCGAGGAGATTGGCCATGACCTCGTCGTCCTGTGCCTTGCTCCAGGAGCAGACGACATCTTCGGAGGCATAGCAGAGGATTGCGTAGAGCATGGCGGGTCCTTTTCTCTGTCAAAGGACGAAACAGTAAGACCGATCCCGACACGACGTCGATAAAAAAATCCAGATGTAGACGGATTTGGCCACGGCCAGCCGCGCCGGTCAGCTTTCTCCCAGTTTCAGCCATCGCAGCACGAGAGCTTCCTCGTCATCGAGACCATCGATGGAGCGTTTGCGTTTGTTGGCTTGTGCCATTTCATTCAGCAACCGCCCCTCGGACCACGCTTCGAAGACCCGCGGATGGATATAGCATTTGCGGCAGACGGCGCGCGTATTGCCCAGCCGCTCGGCAACCTTGTCGATGACGCTGTTCATCGCCCTGTTTCGCTGTGCCTGGCTTTGCGGCAGTTCCGTTTGGGCAAACAGCGACGCGGCGTGAATGGTGCCGCCCCAGGTGCGGAAATGCTTCGAACTGAAGGCGTCACCGACCGCCTCACGGATATAGCGGTTGACGTCCTCGGAGCGGACCGGCCGCCTGTTGCCGTCCTCATCGAGATACTGGAACAGCTTCTGGCCTGGCAGGTCCTGTGCGCCGCGCACAATCCTGGCGATGCGGCGGTCGACCAGCTTCAGCTTCCACTCCTTGCCCGACTTGCCCTTGAAGGCAAAGCGCAGGCTTGAACCGACAATATCCACATGCCGGTCGCGCAACGTGGTCAGCCCGAAACTCTTGTTGTCGCGGGCGTAGGCGGCATTGCCGACCCGGATCATCGTGTTATCGAGCAGCCAGACGACCGCGGCGACGACACGCTCGAACGGCAGGCCACGACGGCGCAGATCGCTGTCGATCCTGTGCCGCAGGTCCGGCAGGCTCTCGGCGAAAGCAACCAGGCTCGAATATTTGGCACCATCGCGCTCTTCGGCCCATTGCGGATGATAGCGATATTGCTTGCGTCCGCGCTGGTCCCTGCCGGTTGCCTGGATATGGCCGTCCGCGTCCGGCGAAATCCACACATCCGTCCAGGCCGGCGGAATGACGATCGCCTCGATGCGGGCCCTGGTAGTGTCCGAAACTGTCCCTCCGTCCGGCCCCTGGTAGGAAAACCCCTTGCCCGTCTTTAGCCGTCGGATACCGGGCTCGGCATCGCTGACATAGCTAAGCGACGCATGGTCGGCCGAGCTTTGTGCCCCGTTTTTGGGCGCACCATCTGGCGATACAGCGTCCTCGCCAGCCGGTCGGCTGGGCGACAATCCGGATTTTTGCAACATGTCGGCTCCACGCGAATTCCGTAGATAAGCCACTGGCCGACCGCTGGTTCCACCCGCCGTCCGAAAAGCGCCTCGCGCCGATATCGCGGTGGCTGGCGCCTACAGAGCGCCTTGCAGCTTGATCGGCGGCGCGGACAAACGCCGCCGCGCCGCGAGCTTGAACCTGTAGCGCAGGCAGCGCCAAGCTTCTGAGCGCCGCTTCGGCGCGGCCGCGGCTACCGCCAGGAAGCGCGCCGCGGTGCCCAGGTCGCCGCGCGCATAGTGGACCCGGGCGATCTTGAGGGCGACAAGCCCTTCCCTGGCCTTGAGCGCCGACAACGGGATGTTGCAGTCGGTGAGTGTGCGCAGTTCCCGGCGCCAGTCCAGAAAGCGCCGCACCGGGTTGAGGGCAAAGCGGTCATCGGAACGTACCGGCGAAACCTCATAGACCATGACAGGTTGCGAGACCATGGCGAGCGATGCCTTGCTCATCAGCCGTGCCCAGAACAGCGTGTCCTCGTCATAGGCCATTCCGATGGGGAACCGCGTCTCGCCGATCAGGGTCCGCGATGCCAGAACGCTGCCCACGGCGACCGAACGTATATCGCCTTTCACATAGGCCGAGGCATTTGCCAGGCACGCAGCCTGATAGCCGTTCGGCATCTTGATCTGCCGGTCCTGGCCGTTCACCCGTCGCCGGTAGGCACCCACGATCATGTCGGCCTCCGGCCGCTCCTGAGCCTTGCGGAGCAGTGCGCGCAACCCGCCCCGCAGATGCAGGTCGTCGGCATCGATCAGGTAGACCCAGGAATAGACCGCTTCGGCCAGCGCCACATTGCGGGCACCGCCTGCATCGCGGCATTTGGCCGACAGCACGCGCAGCGGCAACGAGAGTTGTGCCGCGGCCTCCCGCGCGATGGTTGCCGTGCCATCGGTCGACGCATCGTCGACCAGCAATATCTCGCCGATGATCTCGGCCTCGCTGCGTAGCGATGCCAGCGTTGCAGCAATGGTCGCCGCCGCGTTACAGGCAGGAATGACGACGCTGATTGCTCTCAATTACAAAACCTCGCGCCATGCGCTTGAGGATACAACTACCGTCACCCCGAAACGAATACAGACTAGCGGCCGCATCGGTATTTGAGAAGCAGTCTTGTCCATCCCGAATTGCGGCGCAAATACCGCTGCGTGTACGACCTGCTTCAGGCTCTTTCGAGCACGACCGGAATGACGTCGACAGCTTGCTCGCCAACCTGTCCCCCCGTGGTCTTGAGCACGCCGACGATCGGCGCCACGTCCGAATAGTCGCGGCCGTGGCCGACGGTGATATGGTCGTTGCTGGCCCGCATGCCGTTGGTCGGATCGAATTCCTGCCAGCCCGCATCGCGCCCGCACCAGACCTTGACCCAGGCATGCATGGCATCGGCGCCTTCCAGCCGGGGCTTGCCCTTCGGCGGGATGGTGCGCAAGAAGCCGCTGACATAGCCGGCCGGAATACCGAGCCCGCGCAGGCCGGCGATCATGATGTGTGAAAAGTCCTGGCAAACGCCGCGCTTCAACTTGAAGGCATCACTGGCCCGGGTCCGCACCGTTGTCGCTTCGCCGTCATAGGTGAAATCGCGATGGATGCGATTGCACAGGCTCACGGCCGTGCCGGCGGCGGAGCCGGCGATGCTGTCGCGTGCGTAAGCGGTGATCGCATCGTCGATGCCGGCATGGGTGCTGGCCGTCAGGAAGTGGTGCGGTGCATCAGGTGCCAGAGACCGCATCGCGGCGAGTTCTTGCCTCAGCCGGGCGATATCGGGCGACACGTCGAGCCCGGGCTCGGGCCGAGACACCGACACGCGGGCGCTCATCCTGATGTCGAGCGCGTCATGCGCGTCGCGAAAGGCGATCGAGGTGACGTTGTTGCCGAAGAAATCGGAAAAGTCGGAACGTTCGTTGGGTGCCGGCGCAAAGGACAGGGATGCGGCGATGACACGCTGCACGCCTGATATCGTCGACGGCAGTACGCGCACCTGATGACGACCGCCGCCGGCCGCCGCAGCGTAATCGTAATGCAGATGAAGCCTGATGTCGTAGAGCATGTTCTATTTTTCTGCCTTTGCGCAGGTTCTTGTCGCAAAACCCGTGCGACACTTTTGCGGAACCTGCTTAGCCGAAATAGGCTTTGGCGAGGCTGTTGTAGAGGCCGCCGATTTCATAGGCGAGGTCGTCCAGCGCCTTTGCCGTCATATCCGAAGGCTCCTTGATGGCGATCTGGGTGTTGAGCTGCAGGATTTCCTTCGCCGCCGGCGACATTTGTCCCTCCCCGCCGAGCGACGGCAACAGGCCGATTTCGGCCTTCAGCCTTTCGAGCTGGAACAGGATGGAGCGCGGATTGAGCGGATCGAGCGCCAGCAGGTCGATCACCGTGCGCCGACCGGCCTGCACCGGATATTGGCGGCGATGGGTCATCACGCTGTCGCCGATTTCCAGCATCATGTCCAGCGCGCCGTCCGGCGCCTTGGCGCTGGTCAGCCGCGACAGCGTGCGGGAGATCTGGATACCGCGCTCCAGCCGGCGGCCGATCTCGAGGAAGCGCCAACCGGCGAAGCGGTACATGTTCTCGTGCAGCAGGCCGGAAAAGCCGGCGAGCTTGCGCAGGATGACCGTCATCGCCC